>NZ_JBEZJP010000259.1:0-11516 GCF_040653175.1 Actinomadura sp. NPDC048032 | reverse complement strand
GGGGCTACGCCTGGGTCACCCCAGGCAGGACGGGCCCAGGAGTTGCTTCAGGTCGCCCATCAGGGCGGGGGACGGGGCCACGCGGAGTCGGTCGTCCAGGCGGACCACCGTTGTGCGGGGGCCGTTCTGGAGGTGGAGGTGCACCTCGGCGGTGCCGGGGTGGGTGATCAGCACCTCCTTGAGGCGGGACACCGTGGGGGGCGTGCAGCGGCCCAGCGGCAGCGTGACCGAGAGCGGGCCGGTCGCGTCGGTGACGCTGAGGTCGGGCTGGACGACCTCCATCGCGATGATCTTCGCTACGTCCTCGCGGCGGTCCAGGCGGCCCTTGACGACGAGGATGGCGTCCTCGGCGAGGAGGGTCGAGCACAGCTGGTAGGACGACGGGAAGCACATCACCTCGATGGAGCCGCCGAGGTCCTCCAGCTGGAACATGGCCCAGGAGTTGCCCTGCTTGGTGACCTTGCGCTGGAGGCCGGACAGCAGCCCGGCCACGATGACCACCTGGCCGTCGGGACGCTCGCCGCCGTTCAGGACGGCGATCGTGCAGTCGGCCTCCCGCTCCAGGATGTGCTCGACGCCGAGGAGCGGGTGGTCCGACACGTAGAGGCCGAGCATCTCCCGCTCGAAGGCGAGAAGGGTCGTCTTGTCCCACTCCTCGCCCTCGGGGATCGCGACGGCGAACGCGTCCTCGCCGCCGTCGTCCTCCAGGGCGCCGAAGAGGGAGTCCTGGCCGACGGCCTCCTTGCGCTTGATGTCGATGACCGAGTCGATGGCCTGCTCGTGCACCATCAGCAGCGCCTTGCGCTGGTGGCCGAGCTCGTCGAACGCGCCCGCCTTGATCAGCGACTCCACGACCCGCTTGTTGCACACCGGCGGCGGGACCTTGTTGAGGAAGTCGTTGAAGTCGGTGTAGGCGCCCTTCTCGCGGCGGGCCGCGACGATCCCGTCCACGACGTTGGTGCCGACGTTGCGGACGGCCGACAGGCCGAAACGGATCTCGGTGTCGCCGAGCGGGGTGAAGTCGGCCTCGGACGTGTTGACGTCGGGCGGCAGCACCTTCAGGCCCATCCGGCGGCACTCCGACAGGTACAGGGCGCTCTTGTCCTTATCGTCGCCGACGGAGGTGAGCACGCCCGCCATGTACTCGGCCGGGTAGTTCGCCTTGAGGTAGGCCGTCCAGTAGGAGACGAGGCCGTACGCGGCGGAGTGGGCCTTGTTGAAGGCGTAGTCGGAGAACGGGACGAGGATGTCCCACAGCGTCTTCACGGCCTCCTTGGAGAAGCCGTTGTCGATCATGCCCTGCTCGAACCCGACGAACTGGGCGTCCAGCTCGGCCTTCTTCTTCTTGCCCATGACGCGGCGGAGCAGGTCCGCCTTGCCGAGCGTGTAGCCCGCCACCTTCTGCGCGATCGCCATGACCTGCTCCTGGTAGACGATCAGGCCGTAGGTGGTGTCGAGGATCTCCCTGAGCGGCTCCTCCAGCTCCGGGTGGATCGGGGTGATCTCCTGCGCGCCGTTCTTGCGCAGCGCGTAGTTGGTGTGGGAGTTCGCGCCCATGGGGCCGGGCCGGTACAGGGCGCCGACGGCGGAGATGTCCTCGAAGTTGTCCGGCTTCATCAGCCGGAGCAGGGAGCGCATGGGGCCGCCGTCGAACTGGAACACGCCGAGGGTGTCGCCGCGGGCGAGCAGCTCGTAGGTCTTCTTGTCGTCCAGCGGGAGGGCGAGCAGGTCGACCTCGACGCCCTTGTTCTTGCGGATGCCCTGGAGCGCGTCGTCGATGATCGTCAGGTTGCGCAGGCCGAGGAAGTCCATCTTCAGCAGGCCGAGCGACTCGCAGGTCGGGTAGTCGAACTGCGTGATGATCGCCCCGTCGGCGTCCCGGCGCATGATCGGGATGTGGTCGGTGATCGTCTCGCCGGACATGATGACCCCGGCGGCGTGCACGCCGGTCTGGCGGATCAGCCCCTCCAGGCCCTGCGCCAGGTCCATGATCTGCTTGACGTCGGTCTCTTCCTCGTACAGCTTGCGCAGCTCGCCCGCCTCGCCGTAGCGCGGGTGCTTGTCGTCGAAGATGCCCGACAGCGGGATGTCCTTGCCCATGACGGCGGGCGGGAACGCCTTGGAGATCCGGTCGCCAAGCGCGTACGGGAAGCCGAGGACGCGGCCCGCGTCCTTGATGGCGGCCTTCGCCTTGATGGTGCCGAACGTGGCGATGAAGGAGACCTTGTCGGCACCCCACTTCTCGGTCGTGTACTTGATGACCTCGGCCCGCCGGTCTTCAGGGAAGTCGATGTCGATGTCGGGCATGGACGCGCGCTCGGGGTTCAGGAACCGCTCGAAGATCAGCCCGTGCGGGATGGGGTCGAGGTCGGTGATGCCCATCGCGTAGGCGATCAGCGAGCCCGCGGCGCTGCCTCGCCCCGGGCCGACCAGGATGCCGTTCTCCTTGGCCCACATGATGAAGTCGGCGACGACGAGGAAGTAGGACGGGTACCCCTTGCCGAGGATGACGCCCATCTCGTACTCGGCCTGCTCCTTGTAGCCGTCCGGGAGGCCGTCGGGGAAGCGGCGCTCCAGGCCCTTCCAGACCTCCTTGCGGAACCAGCTCTCCTCGGTCTCGCCCTCCGGGACGGGGAAGCGGGGGCTGAGGTCGCGGTACTCGAACATCCCGGCGGGGTCGACGCGCTCGGCGATCAGCAGGGTGTTCCTGCAGCCCTCGGCCCAGATGTCGGAGGAGTCGATGGCGCGCATCTCCTCGGCGGTCTTGAGGTAGTAGCCGCTGCCGTCGAACCGGAACCGGTCGGGGTCGGCGAGCTGCTTGCCCACCTGCACGCACAGCAGCGCGTCGTGGGCGGTGGCCTCGGACTCGTGCGTGTAGTGGGAGTCGTTGGTGACGACCGGCGGGATGTTCAGCCGCTTGCTGATCTCGATGAGGCCGTCGCGGACGCGGCGCTCGATCTCGAGGCCGTGGTCCATCAGCTCCAGGAAGTAGTTCTCCTTGCCGAGGATGTCCTGGAAGTTCGCGGCGGCCTTCAGCGCCTCGTCGAACTGGCCGAGCCGCAGCCGGGTCTGGACCTTGCCGGACGGGCAGCCGGTGGTGGCCATGAGGCCCTCGGAGTGCTCGGCGAGCAGCTCCTCGTCCATGCGCGCGTACTTGAAGACGAAGCCCTCGGTGTAGGCGCGGCTGGAGAGCTTGAACAGGTTGTGCAGGCCCGCCCTGTTCCGCGCCCACAGCGTCATGTGGTTGATCAGGCCGCCGCCGGAGACGTCGTCGCGCTTCTGGCTCGGCTCACCCCACTGGATCTTCTTCTTGTGGTAGCGGGACTCCGGCGCCATGTAGGCCTCGATGCCGATGATCGGGGTCACGCCGGCCGCGGTCGCCTGCCTGTGGAAGTCGTAGGCGCCGTGCATGTTGCCGTGGTCGGTCATCGCGATCGCCGGCATCTTCTGCCGGCCGACCTCCTCGAACATCTGCTTCAACCGCGCGGCTCCGTCGAGCATGGAGTACTCGGTGTGAACGTGCAGGTGAACGAAAGAGTCGGCCATGCGTGCTGCGCCTCCTGCTCGTCGCATGCGACCGCCCACGTGCGGAGTCGGCACGTGGTCGCGGCTCGGTACCGGGGGAACGTCGTCGGGCCGGCGGGCGCCGGAACGACGCGGCTCTGAGAGCCTAACCCGCATCCCTGGTCACTCGCGCCCCGACGCGCCCAATCCCGGGAGCCCCCTTCCGGTCGTCTCGAAACCCGGGACGGGATGTCCGGAGTTTGGCCCGCCGGGCGGCACGGCATACGATCGTCCCGTGGAACGTCGCCATCTCAGGTTTACGCAGCCGGCTCCGGGTGAGCCGGTCGCCCGCGCGACCTAGCGACGACCCCGGAGCCGGCCGAGGCGGAGTCCCCGTGGACTCCGCCTTTCTTCTGGAGCAGCCTTTTCGCTGATCAGGCGCGGCCCGGGGCACCCGCTCCCCCGCCCGGAAGGGCCGCGCGAGAGGGGATCCGAGATGAACGACCAGGTGATCGACCACGTCGGCGCGGACGCGGCGTGCCCGGTCCGCGAGCCGTCCGGCGAGATGCGGGTCGCGCTGCCGTCGGCCGCCGACGTCACCACGCTCGCCGAGGCCCGCGAGGCGATCGACGGCCTCGACGCCGCCCTCGCGACGCTGCTGGAGCACCGCACCGCGGTCGCCGCCGTCGTCCAGCGGCTCAAGCCGGTCGGCGGCTTCGCCGGCCGCGACCCCGAGCGCGAGCGGCGGATCGTCGAGGCCATGGCGGTGCGCGCCCCCTCCCTCGGCCCGGAACGGCTCGCCCCCATCGTGAACGCGATCATCGAGGCGGGGCTGGACGCGGCCGAGTCCGGCCGATGAGCGCGCCCGGGTCCGCGCGGGCGGCCGGTGAGGACGTCCCGGACGAGACCGCTCCGGAGGCGGGCGAGTCGGACGAGGCCGCGCGGGCCGCGGCCATACGCCACGGGCTCAGCGTGGGCATCGCCGTCGGGGTGTCCGGCCTGGCGTTCGGCGCCGCGGCGGTCACGGCGGGGCTCACGGTCGCGCAGGCGTGCGCGCTGAGCCTCCTGGCGTTCACCGGCGCGTCCCAGTTCGCGCTGGCCGGGGTGATCGGCGGGGGCGGCGGGCTCGTCGCCGGGACCCTCGGCGCGGTCCTGCTCGGCGGCCGCAACGCCCTGTACGGGATGCGGCTCGCGGCGACGCTCGGCGTGCGCGGCCCGCGCAGGCTCGCCGCCGCGCACGTCGTCATCGACGAGACGGCCGCCGTGGCGACCGCCCAGCGCGGCCGGGCCGCGGCCCGCGCCGGGTTCTACACGACGGCGATCACCCTCTACCTGGCGTGGAACCTCACCACGCTGCTGGGCGCGGTGGGCGCGGCGCGGCTGGGCGATCCCGAGGCCGTGGGCCTGGACGTCCTCGGTCCGGCGGCGTTCCTCGCCCTGCTCTGGCCGCGGCTCACGAGCGGGCGGACCGCGGTCCGCGTCGCCGTCGCGGCGGCGGTGATCGCGGTGGCGGCGACGCCGGTGCTGCCGCCGGGCGTGCCGGTCATGCTGGCCGCCGTCGCCGCGCTGCCCGCCCTGCTCGGCCGGAGGACCGCGCCGTGAGCGTCTGGATCGCGGTGATCGCCACCGGGCTCGGCTGCTACGCGCTGAAGCTCGGCGGGCTCCTCACCCCGCGCCGCATGCTGGACGACCCCCGGGTGCGCCGGTTCACCGAACTGGTCCCCGTGGCCCTGCTCACCGCGCTGATCGCCGTCCAGGCGCTCGCCGACGGCCGGGCCCTCGATCTGGACGCCGCGCGGCTGGCGGGCCTGGGCGCCGCCGTCGCCGCGCTCCTGCTGCGCGCGCCGTTCCTGGTGGTGCTGGTCGTCGCGGCCGCTGTCGCGGCGGGGCTGCGCCTCCTCGGTCTCTGAGGGGCGCTCTGTCCTGCATTCAGGACTCGGCAGCGACGATCTCCAGGGCGTGGGCCAGGTCGTCCGGGTAGGGGCTCTCGAACTCCACCCACTCGCCCTTGGTGGGGTGCTCGAACCCGAGCCGCACGGCGTGCAGCCACTGCCGCCTGAGGCCGAGGCGCTCCGCCAGGGTCGGGTCGGCTCCGTAGGCCATGTCGCCCACGCACGGATGCCGGATCGCCGACATGTGGACGCGGATCTGGTGCGTGCGGCCCGTCTCCAGGTCGATGTCGAGCAGCGACGCCGCCCGGAACGCCTCGACGGTGTCGTAGTGGGTGACGGACGGCTTCCCGCCCGCGACGACCGCGAACCGGCCGTCGCCGGAGGGGTGCCGGTCGATGGGGGCGTCGACCGTCCCGCGGAACGGGTCGGGATGGCCCTGGACGAGCGCCTGGTAGCGCTTGTCGATGCGGCGCTCCTTGAAGGCGCGCTTGAGCCGCGAGTAGGCGACCTCGCTCTTCGCCACGACCATGGCGCCGGTGGTGTTGGCGTCGAGCCGGTGCACGATCCCCTGCCGCTCGGACGCGCCGCTGGTGGCGATCGTGTGCCCGGCCCCGAGCAGCCCGCCGAGGACGGTCGGGCCCGTCCATCCGGTGGTCGGGTGGGCGGCGACGCCGACCGGCTTGTTCACCACGACGATGTCGTCGTCCTCGAACAGCACGCCCATCCCGGGGACGGGCTCGGCGACCGGGGCGGGCGGCGCGGGAGGCGGCGGGAGCGTGACCTCCAGCCACGCGCCGGCGTGCAGCCGCTCGGACTTGGTGGCCACCGGCGCGCCGTCCAATGCCACGTCGCCCGCGGCGATGATGTCGGCGGCGCTGCCGCGCGACAGCCCGAACAGGCGCGCCAGGGCGGCGTCGATCCGCTCACCCTCCAGGCCGTCGGGGACGTGGAGGCTCCGCACGTCGCCCATCACGACTTCTCCTCGGGGGCCGGAACCTCGGCCTCTCCCTCGGGCTCGCCTGCGGCCGCGCGCTCGGTGGCACGGCCCTCGGCGGCGGCCTCCCCCTTGCCGGAGGACGTCTCCGCTTCCGGGCCCTCGTCCGAGTCCGGGGTCTCGTCGGCGCCGGAGCCCTCGTCCTTGAGGCGCGTCCCGTCCACCTGGAGGCCGCGCGCCGCCAGCAGGACGGCCAGCACGCCGCCGCAGACGATCGCGGAGTCGGCCAGGTTGAACACCGGCCAGTGCGGCAGCTGGATCCAGTCGACGACGTGGCCCTTCAGCGGGGCCGGGGCCCGCAGCAGCCGGTCGATGAGGTTGCCGATCGCGCCGCCCAGCAGCAGCCCGAGGCAGACCGCCCACGGCGCGCTGCGCAGGTTCCGGGCGGTCCGCAGGATCGCCACGACCACCCCGCAGGCGATCAGCGTGAACACGATGGTGTAGCCGGTGCCGATCGAGAACGCGGCGCCGCTGTTGCGGGTCTCGCGCAGCGTCAGCAGGCCGCCGAGCAGCCGGACCGGCGCGCGGTCCTGAAGCGTCGACACCACGATGATCTTGGACACGATGTCGGCGGCGAGCGCGGCCAGGGCCACGGCGACCAGCACGCCGACGCGGCGCGGCCGGGGAGACTCCGCGGTCTCCCCGGCCTGCCGCTCTGGGTTCGTTGAGTCGCTCAGCGACGTTCCTCGCGTTGTTTGCATGTCACACACAGGGTCGCACGCGGGAAGGCCTGGAGGCGCGCCTTGCCGATCGGCCTGGCGCAGGACTCGCAGATCCCGTACGTGCCGGCGTCCATCCGCTGGACGGCCCGCTCGATCTGGGCGAGCAGGTCCTGTGAATTGTAGGCCAGCGCGAGCTCGTGTTCGCGCTCGTAGGTCTTGGCGCCCGCGTCGGCCTGGTCGTCGCCGGCCCCGTCGCTCGCGTCGCCCTCGGCGATCTGGCTGGCGGACGCGGCGATCTCGCTGCGCAGCCCCTCGATCTGCTCCTCCAGGCCCGCCCGCACCTCCGCCAGCTCCGCCGGCGTCCACTGGTGCTCCCCCTCGCGGACCGGCAGCTCCGCGGCGGCCGTCCTGGCCGGCTCCCGCACGTCCGGCGCCGCCCCGCCGGTCTTGGCGGCCGTCCCGGCCCCGCCCGGCTTCCCGGGCCGGCGCCCGGCCGCCTTGCCCGGCTTCACGGCGGTGCCCTTCGCCGGGTTCTTCGCGGCGCCCGCTTCGACCGCGTCGACCGCGTCGACCGCGTCCTTTCCCGCCCCGCCCTTTCCGGCGGCGCCCTTTCCCGGGGCGTCTTTCTCAGCCGTGCCTTTTCCTGCTGCGCCTTTCCCCGCCGCACCCGTTCTCGCGCCCGTCCTCGCGGCGGGCGTCCGGGTCTGGGACGGCCGAGCCGTGCCCCGGCTCTTGCTTGCGGCGGGCGTCGCGCCCCTCATCGCGCCGGCCATGTCGGCCTCCCTCGCGCTGGTCGCCTCAACGGGCAGTGCGGGCAGCATTGGTCCCCTCTCTCGGGCACGGTAAACAACCTGGGCCGTGTTACCGACCGCTTATGCCCGGTCGCCGAACGCATGGAAACTCCCCCGCCGCGCACGAGATCGCAAAGGAACCGTGTCCCCGGCGAGGGAAAAGGGGAAGAGGCGGGGCCCGGCGTGCGTTAAAGTCGGGACGAGCAGTCGCATGGCAGGCACTGATGGGGACACCTGCCGCCGCACGCAGCCATGAGCGACCCGGGGACGGTGCGAGCCCGGGGGCGAGCCCGGCGGTCTGATCACCCCGGAGCCGCCGGAAGAACCGCCCCGCCGAGGGGCCCAGTAGACCCGGCCGCCCAGACTGGAACGAAGCGGACCGCGCCGCACGGGCACGGTCAAGGAGGGTGGTACCGCGGGGCAGCCGCCTCGTCCCTCCGGTCACCGTGTTCGCGTCGATCCGGAGGTCCGCCATCGTGAGCCGAGCTTTTCGGCCGCTGCCCGCGCAGGTTGATCTGCCCGCCCTGGAGCGGGACATGCTGCACCGCTGGCAGGAGAACAAGGTCTTCGAGCGGTCCCTGGAGCGGACCGCGTCCGGGACCCCGTGGGTGTTCTACGAGGGCCCCCCGACCGCCAACGGCATGCCCGGGGTCCACCACGTCGAGGCCCGCGTCTTCAAGGACGTCTTCCCGCGCTTCAAGACCATGAAGGGCCACCACGTCCCGCGCAAGGCCGGCTGGGACTGCCACGGCCTGCCCGTCGAGGTCGCCGTGGAGAAGGAGCTCGGCCTCACCGGCAAGAAGGACATCGAGGAGTACGGCGTCGCGGAGTTCAACGCCCGCTGCCGCGAATCGGTCCTGCGCCACGTGGACGCCTTCGAGGAGATGACCGAGCGGATGGGCTACTGGGTCAACACCGACCAGGCCTACCGCACGATGGACCCCGAGTACGTCGAGGCCGTCTGGTGGTCCCTGAAGCAGGTGTTCGACAAGGGCCTGCTGTTCCGCGACTTCCGCATCACGCCGTACTGCCCGCGCTGCGGGACGGGCCTGTCCGACCACGAGCTGGGCCAGCCGGGCGGGTACGAGACCGTGTCCAGCCCGTCGGTGTTCGTGCGGATGCCCGTCACGTCCGGCCCCCTGGCCGAGATGGGCGCCGCGCTGCTGATCTGGACGACCACCCCCTGGACGCTGGTGTCGAACACCGCCGTGGCCGTCCACCCCGACGTCACGTACGTGGCGGCCCGGCCGGAGGGGTCCGACGAGGTCCTCGTGGTGGCCGAGCCCCTGGTCGACCAGGTCCTCGGCGAGGGCGCCGAGCGGCTCGCCACCTTCCAGGGCACCGAGCTTGAGCGCACCCCCTACCGGCGGCCGTTCGACCTCGTCGACATCCCCGACGCGCACTACGTCGTCTTGGGCGACTACGTCACCGTGGAGGACGGCACGGGGCTCGTCCACCAGGCCCCCGCGTTCGGCGGCGACGACATGACCGTCTGCAAGCGCTACGGCATGCCGATCGTGAACCCGATCGGGCCGGACGGGCGGTTCCTGCGCGAGGTGCCCCTGGTCGGCAACAAGTTCTTCAAGGACGCCGACGAGCCGCTCACCGAAGACCTGCGCGCGCGCGGGCTGCTGTTCCGCGGCGGGCACTTCGACCACAGCTACCCCCACTGCTGGCGCTGCCACACGCCGCTGCTGTACTACGCGCTCCCGGCCTGGTACATCCGCACCACGCAGATCAAGGACCGGCTGCTGGAGGAGAACGAGAAGACCAACTGGTACCCCGAGACCGTCAAGCACGGCCGGTACGGGGAGTGGCTGCG
Organism: Actinomadura sp. NPDC048032; assembly: GCF_040653175.1. NCBI lineage: Bacteria > Bacillati > Actinomycetota > Actinomycetes > Streptosporangiales > Thermomonosporaceae > Actinomadura > Actinomadura sp. NPDC048032. The sequence continues at coordinate 1,851 of NZ_JBEZJP010000259.1, read as the reverse complement.
CAACAACGTCGACTGGTCGCTGTCCCGCAGCCGCTACTGGGGCACGCCGCTCCCCCTGTGGGTCTGCGGCGAGGACGAGGAGCACGTCACCTGCGTCGGTTCGCTCAAGGAACTGGGCGAGCTGGCGGGCAGTGACCTTTCCGCGCTCGACCCGCACCGCCCGTACGTGGACGACGTCACCCTCCCCTGCCCCAAGTGCGGGGCGGAGGCGCGCCGCGTCCCCGACGTCATCGACGCCTGGTACGACTCCGGGTCCATGCCGTTCGCGCAGTGGGGCGCCCCCCACCGCAACAACGAGGTCTTCGAGGACGCCTACCCGGCCCAGTACATCTGCGAGGCCCAGGACCAGACCCGCGGATGGTTCTACTCGCTCATGGCCGTCGGGACGCTGGTGTTCGACCGGTCGTCCTACGAGAACGTCGTGTGCCTCGGCCTGATCCTCGCCGAGGACGGCCGCAAGATGAGCAAGCACCTCGGCAACGTGCTGCGGCCCATCCCGCTGATGGACCAGCACGGCGCCGACGCGGTCCGCTGGTTCATGGCCGCGAGCGGGCTGCCGTGGGCGTCCCGCCGCGTCGGGCACGGCGCCCTCGAGGAGATCGTCCGCAAGGTCCTGCTGACCTACTGGAACACCGCGTCCTTCTTCGTCCTGTACGCCAACGCGGCGCAGGCGCAGGGGCGCGCGTGGACGCCGGACCGGCTGGCCGAGGCGCCCGCCCCCGCCGACCGCCCGCTCCTGGACCGGTGGGCGCTCGCCGAGCTGCACCGCACCGTCCGCGAGGTCGACGCCGCGCTGGAGGAGTTCGACACCGCCCGCGCGGGACGCCGGCTCTCGCAGTTCGTGGACGACCTGTCCAACTGGTACGTGCGACGCTCCCGGCGGCGCTTCTGGGAGGGCCCGGAGACGCCGGAGGGCTCGGCCGCGTTCGCGACGCTCTACCAGTGCCTGGAGACCCTCACCCGGCTGATGGCGCCGATCGTCCCGTTCATCACCGACCACGTCTGGGACGTGATCCGCGCCGAGGACGGCCCCGAGTCGGTGCACCTCGCCGAGTGGCCCGCCGTCGACGAGGGCCTCCTCGACGAGGAGCTGATCGAGCGGATGGCGCTCGTCCGGCGGCTGGTCGAGCTCGGCCGGTCCGCGCGTGCCGCCAGCGGCGTCCGGACCCGCCAGCCCCTCGGCCGCGCCCTCGTCGGCGCCCCCGGCTGGTCCGCGCTGCCCGGGCAGCTGCGCGCGCAGATCTCCGAGGAGCTGAACGTGCTCGGCTTCGAGGAGCTGTCCTCGATCGGCGGCGACCTGGTCGAGTACGAGGTCAAGCCCAACTTCCGCGAGCTGGGCAAGCGGTACGCCAAGGACACCCCGAAGGTCGCCAAGGCGATCACCTCCGCCGATCCGGCCGCCCTCGTCCAGGCGCTGCGCGCGGGCTCGGCGCAGGTCGAGGCCGACGGCGTCGGCGCGGTGCCGCTCGGCCCGGACGACGTGATCGTCACCGAGCGCCCGCGCAGCGGCTGGGCGGTGGAGAGCGCCGCCGGCGAGACGGTCGCGCTCGACCTGACCGTCACGCCCGAACTGCGCCGCGCGGGCCTGGTTCGGGAGGCCGTCCGCCTCGTCCAGGAGGGCCGCAAGGCCGCCGGCCTGGAGGTGACCGACCGCATCGACCTGTGGTGGGAGGCCACCGGCACCGACCTCGCCGAGGCGCTGCGCGCCCACGCCGACGAGGTCGCCGCCGAGGTGCTCGCCGCCTCGGTGTCCGAGGGCCGCCCCGAGAGCCTCACCGCCACCCGCGACGAGGAGCTCGGCCTCACGTACTACCTCCGCAAGGCGTGACCTAGCTCAACGGACCCTCCGCC
>NZ_JBEZJP010000258.1:0-11533 GCF_040653175.1 Actinomadura sp. NPDC048032 | reverse complement strand
CTCGAAGCGGGCCCTGACCTCGGGCGGGAACGGCGCCCCCGACAGCTGCTCGGACCGCTCGATCGTGCTGAGCTGGGTGACCACGTCCCCGGCGTCGAACCGGAACTGGGACTGCGGGAGCGCAAGAAGCGCGAGACGCGGCGCCGCATCGCCGACATCGCCACCGGCCTGTTCATGACCCGCGGGTTCGACAACGTCACCATCGCCGACGTCGCCCGCACCGCCGACGTGTCGGTCAACACCGTCTTCAACTACTTCAGGACCAAGGAAGACCTGTTCTTCGACCGGCAGGACGAGATCATCGAGGCCGCCGGGCGCGACTTCCGCGACCGCCGCCCCGGCGAGGGCGCCGTGGCCCTGTTCCGCCGCCGCTTCTTCGAAGGCCTGGACGCCCGCGCCTACCAGACCGCCTTCCACGAGGGCTCGGAGGTCTGGACCCGCACCGTGCGCGCCAGTCCCGCCCTCATGGCCCGCCAGCGCGAGATCGGCCGCCTCGCCCAGGACCGCCTCGCCGACCTGCTCGCCGAGGCCACCGGCGCCGGGCCCGACGACATCGCCCCCCGCGCCGCCGCCGCCATGATCTTCGCCGTGCAGAACACGCTCGTCGAGCAGATCGCCGACCGCAAGAGCGCGGGGGAGACCCTCCAGGAGATGGCCGAGGACGTCTACGCCGCCGCGGCCCGCGCCTTCGACCTGCTCGAACACGGCCTCGGCCGTTACGCCGCCGCACCCGCCGCCCCGCCCGCCACCGAGCCCGCCGCCGAGCCTCCCGGCACCGCCGGCCAAGCCCCGGCCACCGGAAAATGAGTGTCGACCCACCGCAGATCATTCCTAGACTCCAGGGTTGCGGAGGCCGACAACCATGGACACCCCCACGCTCCTTGCCCACCTGCACCACCACGACACCGCCCTGACCCTGCCCCGGGGCGCGCACCTGCGCTGGGACGACGCGGACCTGCACCGCGCCGCGCACACCGGCGACCCCGAGGGCTACGCCCTGCTCGGCGTGGCCCCCGGCGTGCGGCCCTGGCAGCGCGCCCGCGTGCTGCTTCAGGTCCTCGCCGCCTCCCAGGCCGGCCTGGACGACCGCGCCCGCGCCGTGCAGGCCCGCGTCGCCCGCGTCCTGACCCTGGGCCTGCCGCCCGCCCACGTCATCACCGTCCTGCTCGCCCTGCGGCGGCTGCGCGCCAACCACAAGCACACCACCCGCGCCGCGCTGCGGTTCGTCCTGGAGCACCCCGCCGCCGACGCCCTCATCGCCGCGCGCCGCCCCGCCCTGCGCGACTGCTTCGAGCACGCCCTCGGCACCGCCACCGCCCGCGGCTGCGCCGGCCGCATCGCCGGCGGCGACACCGCCTCCGACTACCTCCAGCGGCGCCTGCTGCGCTTCCTCACCGACCCCGCCGCCGCGCCCGACCGCGTCCAGGCCCTCTACCACGCCGACGACCCGGCGACCCGGCCCACCGCGGGCGACCCCGCCGCGGTCGACCGGCCCGTCCTGTCCGTCGACACCGTCCGACAGCGGCCCGCCACCATCACCGCCACCAACCGCGGCGACATCGCCGCAACCCTCGTCCACCTGTACCGGGGCGGGCCCGCCGAGGACCTCTACGCCGCCCTCGGCCGCCAGGTCGGCGCCGCCGCCGCCGAGTTCCCCCGCTTCACCGGGACCCTCGCCCTGGTCGTGGACGCCTCGGCGTCCATGCGCGGCTACGGCGACCGCGAATGGGCCGCCCTGTCCCAGGCCGCCGCGCTGCGCATGGTGCTGTCGCAGGTGTGCGCCCGCCTGGAGGTCATCGAGACCGGCGGCGACGAGCGCGCCCCGCGCGGCGCCACCGACCTGGCCACCGGCGTCCTGGACGCCCTGGGCGCCGAACCCGACCTGGTCGCCGTCGTCTCCGACGGCTACGAGAACGTCTACCCCGGCGACCTGGCCAGGGTCGTGGCGAGCCTGCCGCACGCAGGCATCACCACCCCCGTGGTGTTCTGCCACTCCCAGTTCACCGGCAGCGACGACCTGACCCTGCGCCGCCCCGCCCCCTCCCTGCCGCAGCGCGGCTTCTGGCACCAGGACGACTTCGCCGAACTCCTGCCCTGGATGTTCGGGCACTGCGCCGCCGGCGCCCCCTGGCTGCGCGCCGCCCTCCACGACCGCCTGGACGCCCTCGACCGGCAGGCCGACACCCTCACCGCCCGCATCGCCGCCTGAACCGCCGCCCGAACCGGCCCTCCGCGCGCACCCCGCGCGCCCGCCACGCGCCCGCGCTCGCGCACGCCCACATCCGCGCACGCCCAGACCCGAAGGGAGCACCGCATGACCAGCATGACGGCGCTCGACACCCTCGTCCCCGGCCCCCTCAGCCTCGCCGGACACCGCCTGGGCACCCCCCAGCAGGCCGGCGCGCTCACCATGGTCCCCATCGCCGGGCCCGCCCTCCCCGGCTTCGCGCCGCCCCGCACCGGACTCAAGCTGACCCGCGTCGCCGGCTACGGGCAGGTCGAACTCGCCAACCGCGCCGACTCCGGCGTCGCCATCGTCCCCCTGCACATCGGCTACATCCAGGACCGCGCCCAGAACCACGCCCTGTGCCGCTCGGCGTTCCTGGCCGCCGGGCAGACCGTCCGCTTCGACGACGCCTGCTGCGTCCAGCAGAGCCAGGGCGGCTACCTCAGCGAACGCGACCAGTGGTTCTTCGTCCTGCCGCTGGAGCTGCGCGCCCGCGCCCTGGACCTGCGCGGCGTCGCCGGCTACAGCAAGCTGTGGGACGACATCGCCGCCCTCAACGCCCGCCACGGCCTGCCCCGCCGCGGCCATCTGGAGCAGATCCTGTCCCGCAAGCGCGCCGTGCTGACCCAGTTCCAGTCCCGCCTGGAACCGCAGCCCGGCCAGCTCGGCGCCCTGTTCTTCGTCTCCGGCCGCTTCGCCGGCCTGGAGATCGCACCCGACCCCCGCTACTTCGCCGAGATGTGGACCGCGCTGGTCTGCTTCGCCTACGGCGTCGCCGCCTGGCACGCCGAACCCGCCCCGCCCGGCCCCGGCGCCCCCTACGACGGCGTCCAGCACGGGGCGGACCAGCGCCAGTCGGACCAGCACGGGGCGGCGGGGCTCGCCGGGCTGCGCGCCGCCCTGGACCGCGACCGCTCCGCCCGCCTCACCGAGATCGGCGGCTGGCTCGCCGACCTCCCCACCGGCCCCGTCGAACTCCGCGAGGAGGAGCGCTACCTCGACCTGCGGCTGTCCACCGTCACCGGCCCCCACCTGGCCGGGCAGATCGTCACCGACGGCGACCGCACCGTCTACGCGTCCCTGTTCGCCCGCTGACCGCCCGCCCCCGGGGCGCCCCCCTTGAGAAAAAGGGGTTGCCCCCGGGGCGCGGCGCCCGGTTGAATCAGAACCGCGGGAACTGTGCCGGGCGCGTCAGGCCGAAACCCCGATTCCAAATCCGGGATAACGCGCGATGCTCGAGACATCGTCAAGGCGATTGCAGACCTGACGAGGCGCCGGCCGCCTGTCCCGCCACTCCGTCCAGGTAAGGCTCCCGAACCGACCTCACCTGCGGCGGCGTCTCCCTCACCCTCACCCGCCGTCAGGTACTCCACCGGACGCGCCCGGGCCCCGCCGCCGCAGCACCAGCCACCGGCCGCCCAGCCCCACGGCGAACATCACCGCCCCCGCCAGCACCGACGTCCACGGCAACGTCGCCGCCAGCACCACGCACCCCGCGCCGCCGAGCACGTTGAGCGCCCGCGGCCAGCGGCGGTCGGCCGCCGCCTGGGTGAAGGCGCTCGCGTTGGCGACCGCGTAGTACACCAGGACGCCGAACGAGGAGAACCCGATCACCCCCCGCAGGTCCCCGGCCGCCACCAGCACGCACACCGCCACCGCCACGGCGACCTCGGCGTGGTGCGGCACCCGGTGCCGGGAATGCACCGCCGCCAGCCACCCCGGCAGATCCCGGTGCCGCGCCATGGCCAGCGCCGTGCGGCCGATCCCGGCGATCAGCGCCAGCAGCGCGCCCAGCGACGCCAGCGCCGCGCCCACCCGCACCACCGGCGCCAAAGCCCCCGCCCCCGCCGCCTCGACCGCCGCCGCCAGCGGCGCGGCCGCGTCCGCCAGCACCCGCGGACCCGCCGCCAGCAGCGCCGCCGCCCCCACCACCAGGTACACCGCCACCACGATGAACAGCGCGACCGGGATCGCCCGGGGGATCGTGCGGGACGGGTCGCGCACCTCCTCACCCATCGTCGCGATGCGGGCATAGCCCGCGAAGGCGAAGAACAGCAGCCCCGCCGCCTGCAGGACGCCGTACAAGCCGCCCTCGCCCACCGCCGCCCACCCGCCCAGGTGCGCCGCGCTCGCCCGCCCGCCCACGGCGATCCCCGCCACCACCACCGCCAGCGCCGCCAGGCTCGCGACCACCAGCACCCGCGTCAGCAGCGCCGTCCTGGTCACGCCCCGGTAGTTCAGCGACGCCAGCGCCGCCACGGCCGCCGCCGCGACCGCGCGGCGCGCCCACCCCGGACCCGGCACCGCGTAGGAGGCGAAGGTCAGCGCCATCGCCGCGCACGAGGCCGTCTTGCCCACCACGAAACCCCAGCCCGCCGCGAACCCCCACCACGGGCCCAGCCGCTCGCGGCCGTACACGTAGGTGCCGCCGGACGTCGGATACGCCGCCGCCAGCTGCGCCGAGGCGACCGCGTTGCAGTACGCGACCACCGCCGCGACCACCAGCCCCACCAGCAGCCCCGTGCCCGCCACCCGCGCCGCGGGCCCGAACACGGCGAACACCCCCGCCCCGACCATCGACCCGAGCCCGATCAGCACCGCGTCCCCGGTGCCCAGCCGCCGCGCCAGCCGCTCACCCCCGGCGGGCCCCGCGCCCGCACCGGCCCCCGCCGCACCGGACGCCGCCGTCCCAGACCCGGCCGCTTCGGAGGCTGCCGTTTCGGAGGCGGTCGCCGAAGGCCCGCCCCGGTTCCGGCGCCGGAACGCCATCGCCCACCCCCTCGCCCGCCTACTCCATCAAACTCATTTGATGTATCGTCCGGGCATGGCGTCACCGAGTCAAGCCGCCCCGGCGTTCGTGCGGCTGGCCGCCCACCCGCTGCGCTGGCGGCTGCTGACCGCCCTCGCCGACGGCGACCTGCGCGTCCGCGAACTCACCGACCTGGCCGCCGCGCCGCAGAACCTCGTCTCCTACCACCTGCGGCTGCTGCGCGACGGCGGCCTCGTCACCGCAGCCCGCAGCAGCCACGACGGCCGCGACAGCTACTACCGCCTGGACCTGGACCGCTGCGCCCGCGCCCTCGCCGAGGCCGGTACCGCCCTGCACCCGGCGCTGCGGTCCGCCCCCGCGCCCCCGCGCCTCCTCGACGGCCCGCACGATGGGGCCGCCCCGGCCGTGCTGTTCGTGTGCACGGGCAACAGCGCGCGCTCGCCGATCGCCGAAGCCCTCCTGCGCCACCACGGCGGCGGCCGCGTCACCACCGCCAGCGCCGGCACCCGCCCCAAAGCCGCGATGCACCCCCGCGCCGTCCAGATCCTGCGCGAGCGGTACGGCATCGACATCTCCGCGCAGCGCCCCCGCCGCCTGGACGCCCCGCACCGCCGCTTCGACCGCGTCATCACCCTGTGCGACAAGGCCCGCGAAGCCTGCCCCGACTTCGGCGACCACGCCCGGCACGCCCACTGGAGCACCCCCGACCCGGCCGCGGCGCCGGACGCGCCCGCGGCCTTCCACCAGGTGGCGGCCGACCTCGACGCGCGCGTGCGCCACCTGCTGCCCCTCCTCGCCCACACACCACAGCCCGCACCTAAGACGGAGGAACACCCGTGACCGGACACGACACGCACGCAGGCGTCCGCTACCTCGTCGACGACGTCCAGGCCGCCGTCGAGTTCTACACCGCCCACCTCGGCTTCACCCTCAACCTCGACGCGGCGCCCGCGTTCGCCGACGTCGTGCGCGGCCCCCTGCGCCTCCTGCTGTCGGGACCCGCCAGCTCCGGCGCCCGCGCCACCCCCGCGGACGCCGCCGTCGCCGGAGGCAACCGCATCCACCTGACCGTCGACGACCTGGACGCCGAGATCTCGCGGCTGCGCGGCGCGGGCCTGACCTTCCGCAGCGACCTCGTCACCGGCCCCGGCGGCCGCCAGATCCTGATCGCCGACCCCGCCGGGAACCTCGTCGAACTCTTCCAACCCGCATAAGCATCGCTTCTGCAAACCAGAAGAACCATCTCTTGGACTTCTCGGCCTGGGGCGACCACGATGAGAGGTGAAAGCACCAACAACCTGGGGGAAGCCATGACGCAGTACGAGAAGGCCATGCGGCCCGAGGACATCACCCGCCTGTTCGTCGAACGCTCCAACGCCGGCGACGCGGCCGGCGTCGCCGCCCTCTACGAGGAGGACGCGGTGATGGCCTACCCGCCCGGCTCCCAGACCGTGGGGCGCCAGGCCATCCGCGAACTGTGGGAGAAGGTCCTGGCCGCGCGCCCCCGCTTCACGCCCGAGGAGCCGCTGCCCACCCTGATCAGCGGCGACCTCGCCCTCACCTCCACCCCGCCCAAGGACGGCGCCGGCGCACGCGCGCAGGTCGTCCGGCGCCAGCCCGACGGCAGCTGGCTGCGCGTCCTGGACCAGCCCGAGTTCGTCACGCCCCCCGCGGCCGGCGCCTAGGACCCCGCCCACACCGGATAGTCGACATACCCCCGCGCGCCTCCGCCGTAGTGGGTGGCCTCGTCGCCGCCCGCCACGGCGAGGCCCAGCGCGAACCGGGCGACCAGATCCGGGTTGGCGATGAACGGCCGCCCGAACGACACCGCGTCGGCGATCCCCGCCTCGACCACCGCGTTCCCCGACTCCCGCCCGAACCCGTGATTGGCGACCAGCGCCCCGTCGAACAGCTTGCGGTAGCGGGCGAACTCGTCCAGGTCCGGCACCGCGCCCGGCCCGGGCAGGGCCCGACCGCGCAGATGCAGATAGGCCAGGGGACGGGTGCTCAACTCCGCCACCAGGGCGTCGTAGGCGGCGAGCGTCGCCTCGCCCGCCGTGTAGGGGTAGTCGGCGCGGCGCGCCTGGGCCGAGGTGTCGCGCACGCTCCACCACGGCGACAGCCGGACCCCGGCGCGGCGCCCCTCCCACGCCGCCGTCACCGCGTCCACGACCTCCAGCAGCAGGCGGCCCCGGTCCGCGCCGTAGGCGTCGGCGCGGCGGTTCAGGCGCGGGTTCAGGAACTGCGCGAGCAGGAACGTGCCGTTCGCGGCGACCTCCACCCCGTCGAACCCCGCCCGCCGCGCCCGCTCGGACGCCGCGCCGTACGCGGCGACCGTCTCCTCGATCTCCGCGAGCGTCATCTCCCGGGGCGTGACCGTCGCCCTCGGGCCCGCCGCCGTCCAGCACACCTCGCCCGGATCGACCGCCGACGGCCCCGCGGGCCGCACCCCGCCCCGGTGGTCGGGATGGGCATGGGCGCCGGTGTGCCACAACTGCAGCACGATCCGTCCGCCCAGCGCGTGGACGAGACCGGTCACGCGCCGCCACGCCTCCACCTGCGCCTCCCCGTAGATGCCGGGGACGCCGGGGAACCCGATCGCGCGCTCACCCACCCACGCCGCCTCGGCGACGATCAGCCCGGCCGTGGCGCGCTGCCCGTAGTAGACGGCGTGCAGGTCCGTCGGCTCCAGGCCGGGACCGGACGCGCGCGACCGCGTCAACGGGGCCATCACCACCCGGTTCGGCAGCTCCAGATCCCCCAGCGCCACCGGCCGCAGCAGCGGCTGCCCTCCCGGCTCGCTACCCTCGTCATGTCGGAGCATCTGTCTCCCCACCGTCGTCGTCTCTCGGATGCCACGAAGCAGACGCACCACGGAACGGAAAGGTGACCGATGCACGACCAACTCGCCGAACGCTTCGAGGAGCACCGCGCCACCCTGCGCGCCGTCGCCTACCGGATGCTCGGCAACCCCGGCGAGACCGACGACGCCGTCCAGGAGGCGTGGCTGCGGCTCACCCGCCACGGCCCCGCCGGAATCGACGACCTGGAGGCGTGGCTGCGCACCGTCGTGGCCCGCATCTGTCTCGACATGCTCCGCGCCCGCACCTCCCGGCGCGAGGAACCCTACGGATGGCGCTCACCCGTCCAGCCCGAGGACGGCGACCCCGAGACCGAGACCGTCCTCATCGAATCGGTCGGCCGCGCCATGCTCGTCGTCCTGGACACCCTCGGCCCCGCCGAACGCGTCGCGTTCGTCCTGCACGACGTGTTCGCCGTCCCCTTCGACCAGATCGCGCCCATCGTCGAGCGGACCCCGGCCGCCGCCAAGAAACTCGCCAGCCGCGCCCGCCACCGCGTCCGCGGCGCCGCCTCCCCACCGCCTCCCGAGCGCGCCGAACAGCGCCGCGTCGTCGAGGCGTTCCTCGCCGCCGCCCGCAGCGGCGACCTCGACGCCCTCCTCGCCGTGCTGGCCCCCGACGTCGTCCGCCGCGCCGACCACGCCGCCCTCACCCCCGGCCGCCCCGCCGTCCTGCACGGCGCCGGCCCCGTCGCCCGCGAGATGCAGCTGTTCGGCCGCCGCGCCAGGTACGCCGCGCCCGCCCTCGTCGACGGCACGATCGGCGCCGTCGTCGCCCCGCACGGCCGCCTCCTGCTCGCCCTGGCCGTCACCGTCCACGACGGCCGCGTCACCGGCTACGAGATGATCGCCGACCCCGCCCGCCTCACCGCCCTCGACCTCGCCGTCCCCTGACCGATTCCTACAAGACCGCCCCGCCCCGCCGCGCCTACGTTGGCCCTATGAGCAGCGAACTGTCCGAACTGGCCAACGTGGGACCGGCCGTCGCCGCCTACTTCGACCGCATCGGCATCACCACCGTCGCCCAACTGCCGGGCCGGGACCCCGTCGAACTGTACGAGCGGATGTCGGCCGCCCACGGCCGCCGCCTCGACCCCTGCCTGCTCGACACCGTCATGTCCGCCGTCGACCAGGCCGAAGGAAAGCCCGCCCGCCCCTGGTGGCACTACACCCCCGAACGCAAACGGCTCCTCGCCGACGCCCGCCCCTGAATGCCAGCCGCACCCCGGCGCCGGGCCGTAGCCTGGAGGGCGGGAGCCTCACGAGGAGGTGCGGGCGATGCACCAGGAGACCACCATCGGCGCCCGACTGCGCGCTCTGCGCCGCTGGCGCGGCATGACCCTCGACCAACTCGCCGGACAGGCGGGCTTATCCAAATCCTTCCTGTCCATGGCCGAACGCGGGCAGCGCAGCCTCGACCGCCGCTCCCACATCGCCGCCCTCGCCGACGCCCTCCGCGTCTCCGAAACCGAACTCGTCGGCGGCCCCCACCTCGGCCCCGACCACGGGCAGTCCGACCCCCACGCCGTGATCCCCCCGATCAGGCTCGCCCTGCAGACCAACGACCTGAAGGACCCCGCCGTCGAGCGCGCCCGCCCCCTGCCGGAACTGGTCGCCGAGATGGCCCGCGTCGAGCCCCACCACCAGGCCTGCGACTACGTGCGCGTCGGCCACATGCTGCCCGACCTGCTGGACGAGTTGCACCTGCACGCCGCCGACCCCGCCGACGAAGCGGCCCACCGCACCGCCCTGGAGACCCTCGTCGACGCCTGCGTCGCGGCCACCTTCACCGCCAAGGACCTCGGCTACCCCGACCTGGCCCACCTGGCGGCCGTCCGCGCCGAGCAGGCGGCGACCATCCTGGACGACCCCGTCCGGCGTGGCCAGTCCGACTTCCTGCGCATCCACACCATGCCCCGCGCGGGCTCCTGGGACCGGACCCTCCGCGCCACCGAACGCTCCGCGGACCGACTGGAGCCGCACGCCGGAAGTGAACTCGGCGCCCAGGTGCTCGGCATGCTCACCCTGTCCGCCGCCCTCGCGGCGGCGGTCACCCACGACGCCGCACGCGCCACCGACTGGACGGCCGAGGCCGCCCGCCTCGCCCGCACGATGCCCGACGCCCCCGACCAGCACTGGATGAGCTTCTCGGCCAGCAACGTCGGCGTATGGAACGTCGCGGTCAACGTCGAATGCGGCGAGCGAGGCGGCGCCGTCCTCGACCTCGCCCGCGATGTGGACGAGACCAGGCTCACCGGCAGGAAGGGCAGGCACGCCGCCTTCCTCGCCGACGTCGGACGCGGCCTGGCCCGCGACCGCAAAACCAAGGACCAGGCGATCCGCTGGCTCCGCCGCGCCGAGAACACTGCCCCCCAGTGGATCCGCAACAACACGCCGGTGCGGGAATCGGTCGCCGTCCTGCTCAGCCGGGCCCGCACCGACGCCGGCGGCCGCGAACTGCGCGGCATGGCCGCCCGCATGGGCCTGCCCCACTGACCCCCACGGACCAGAGCCGGGCCGCTCGCCACGGGTTCACTTCTGTGAATGGCGTTCCCGTTCACGCCAGTGAACGCACAGTGTGCACGCTGTCTTACGTTCCGTGTTCATGGAGACGACGAACCCACTTCGGGGGCTTGCCGCCGAACTCGACGCGCGCGGATGGCGGACGGCCCTGCGTGCCGGGACCCTCACGGTCACCAACCCTGACGCGCCCCGCCTCACCGACGCCATCACCTGCGACGGGCGCGCCTTCTGGTGGACGTGGGGCCAGGAAGCCGGACCGGCCGACGACATCGCCGGAGTGGCCGACCGCATCGTCCACGTCCTGCGGACGGTCACGCCATGAACACGGCGACCGGGCCTCGCGAGCGGACGGCCATGACCTACGGTCACCGGGGGAGTGCCCTGCCCGCACCGCGCAGTCCCCGCGTCGTCACCTGGTACGGCAGGGCGACCGGCCGCTGGTGGGCCCTGGTGCCCTGGCCCTCCGCACTCCACGGCGCCTTACTCGTCGAGGCGCCCGACCAGGCCACCCTCAACGAGCACGTCGCCCACCTCATCGCTGCCCTCCGCTCCCGGACGGCCACCCCGCGACTATGAAGGCTCCCGGGCCCTGCGGGGCATCAGGAGGACCAGCGGGGACGCTGACCGACACCGCCGCACGCGCGGGTGGTGTTCGGGATCGGCGGGGGCTACTGCAGTTGGTCGCGGCGGCGGGTCAGGTAGGCGGTCTCGGCGGTGTTGCCCGCCAGCTCGATGGCCCTGTCGTAGGCCGCGCGTGCCTCACTGCCGCGGTGCAGCCGGCGCAGCAGGTCGGCGCGGGTGGCGTGGTAGGCGTGGTAGCCGGCCAACCTGCTCTCGAGACGGTCGACGGCTGCCAGCGCCACCTGCGGGCCGTCGAGTTCGGCGACCGCGATGGCCCGGTTGAGGGCGACGACCGGGGACGGATCGAGGCGGACGAGCTGGTCGTAGAGGGCGAGGACCTGCGTCCAGTCGGTGTCGCGGACGTCGCGGGCGGAGGTGTGCACGGCGTTGATCGCGGCGAGGATCTGGTAGCGGCCCGGAGCCGCCCCGGCGGCGGCAGCGGCGAGGCGCTCGCGCACCAGCCGGTGCCCCTCGGCGATCAGCGCCGCGTCCCAGGCCCCGCGGTCCTGCTCGGCCAGGGGGACCAGCTCGC
>NZ_JBEZJP010000257.1:0-11537 GCF_040653175.1 Actinomadura sp. NPDC048032 | reverse complement strand
CGCACCGGCCCCGGAGGAGGCGCCGGAGCCGGAGACCGCGAAGGCCGTCGTCGGCGCGGGCGAGGAGCCCCCGCAAGGGCCGCCGCCGCCCGTCTAGTGCGGGTCCTCGGCGCTCGCCTCGTGGACGAGGTCGGCGAGGCGGGCGAGCACGTCCGGGTCCATGGACGGCAGGACGCCGTGGCCGAGGTTGAAGATGTGCCCCTCGGCGGTGCGGCCGCGCGCCAGCACGTCGCGGGCGCGGCGCTCCACGATCTCCCACGGGGCGAAGAGGACCGCCGGGTCGAGGTTGCCCTGCAGGGCCTTGCCCGGCTCGACGCGGCCGACGGCCTCGTCCAGCGGCACCCGCCAGTCGACGCCGACGACGTCGGCCCCGGCCTCGCCCATCAGGCCGAGCAGCTCGCCCGTCCCGACGCCGAAGTGGATGCGCGGGACGCCGAGCGGCTCGATCTCGGCGAAGATGCGGCGGGCGTGCGGCAGGACGGACTCGCGGTAGTCCTGCGCGGCGACCGCGCCCACCCACGAGTCGAAGACCTGCACGGCGCTCGCACCGGCCGCGATCTGCACCTTCAGGAAGGCGATCGTGAGGTCGGCCAGCCGCTCCATCAGCCGGTTCCACAGCCGCGGCTCGCCGTACATCATGGCCTTGGTGCGCTCTTGGTTCTTGGACGGGCCGCCCTCGATCAGGTACGAGGCGAGCGTGAACGGGCCCCCCGCGAACCCGATGAGCGGCGTCGCGCCCAGCTCGCCGACCAGGCCCTCCACGCCCTCGGTCACGTACGGGACGTCGTCGGGCGAGAGGGGGCGCAGCACGTCCAGGCCCGCGGCGTCGCGGATGGGATCGGCGATGACCGGGCCGACGCCGGGCTTGATGTCGAGGTCGACGCCGACCGCCCGGAGCGGCACCATGATGTCGCTGTAGAAGATCGCCGCGTCGACCGCGTACCGGCGCACCGGCTGCATCGTGATCTCCACGATCATGTCCGGGCGGGTGCACGACTCCAGCATCGGGACGCCCTCGCGGACCCGCAGGTACTCCGGCAGGGAGCGCCCCGCCTGGCGCATGAACCACACCGGCGTGTGCGGCACCGGACGGCGCCGGCAGGCCAGCAGGAAGGGGCTCTCTGCGAGGCCGCCGTTGTCAGGCGTCCGCGCGGAGTGGTCGTTCGAACGGGCTGCGTCAGCGGTCACGTTGTGATGGTCCCACGAAACGCCGACGGGAGAGCACCGGAGTGGCGCGTGAGGCGCAACGAACTTCCGGACACGCCGAGCGAAGTCCCGCATTCTGTCACCGGCGCGTGCGAACGTGATGCGTGTCATAGCCGAGGGAGGTTCCCCCTTGTACTGCTTCACCTGCGGTGATGAACGGGTGTTCGAGCAGCCGCCGTGCGAGGACGGGCACGGCGAGGAGTGCCCCGAGCGAGCCTGCGCCGACTGCGGCTCGGCCGTCCTGGTCGGCCTGCCGCCCGCCGCCACCGCCCCGGCCCGCCCCCGGGCCTCCGAGACCGCCCGGGCGCGCGGCGACGCCGCCACCGCGCGGGCCGTGGCCTGACCGGCCCGGCCCCCGAGACGAAACCCGTGCCGTGCCTGCCTCCCCTCCACGTCCTCCCGCCGCCCCCCGCGGCGCCGCCCCGCCCCGCCGCCACCGGCCCGAGCCGGGGCCCGGCCTCCCCCGCGATCAGGCCGGTCCGCCCATGAACCCATCCGCCTTCCAGCGGGCCGTCGACACGCTGCGCGAGATCCTCGACGGGCCCGCCCTCCGGCCGGAGCTCGACCTGGAGGACATGCCCGCCCCGCAGAGCCTGGCGCCCTACGCGGCGGCCATGTCCGGCAGCGTCTACCGCGACGACGACACCGAGGTCGCCATGGGCCGCCTCATCGTGCTGTACGACCCCGAGGGCCGCTCCGGATGGACGAACGGCTTCCGCGTCGTCGCCTACATCCGCGCCGACCTGGAGCCCGACATCGCCGCCGACGAGCTGATCGGCTCCGTCGCGTGGGACTGGCTGCTGGAGGCCCTGGAGCCCGCCGGCTACGCGGGGGTGTCGGGGACGATCACCCGCGCGGTGTCGGAGAGCTTCGGCGACAAGAGCGACGAGCCCTCCACCACGGAGCTGGAGCTGCGCGCCTCGTGGTCCCCGACGGGCGACGATCTCGCCGGTCACGTGCTGGCCTGGTGCGAGGTGATGTGCACCACGGCGGGGCTTCCGCCCACCGGTGTGACCGCCCTGCCGGACCGGCCGGGCGGCGGGGGCGGCTGAGCGACGTACGGTAGGGGGCGTGAGCACAGCGTCCGAAACCGAGGCGGCGGGGGAGAACACGGAAGAAGTGGGAGTGTCCGAAACGCGCGCCACCGGCCCCGAACGGGGCGCCGGTGCGGAGAAGACGGCGGCGACCCCTCCCGGGAGCGTTCCCGGTCCGGCCGGGCCGGGCCCCGGCCCGGCGGGCGCGGAGGCCGACACCGGTCCCCCTGCCATCCCGCTGCTGGAGCCGCGCGAGGGCGTCCCGCCGGTGCTCACCGCTCCGGCCGACCTGGAACGCGTCATCGCGGCGTTCGCCGCCGGCACCGGTCCCGTCGCGGTCGACGCCGAGCGGGCCTCCGGCTACCGGTACGGCCAGCGCGCCTACCTGATCCAGCTGCGCCGCGCGGGCGCCGGCACCGCGCTGATCGACCCGGTCGCGCTGCCCGACCTGTCCGGGCTCGACGCCGCGCTCGCCGACGCCGAGATGGTGCTGCACGCCGCCAACCAGGACCTCCCGTGCCTGGCCGAGGTCGGCCTCGTCCCGCGCCGGCTCTTCGACACCGAGCTGGCCGGGCGGCTGCTCGGCTACCCCCGGGTGGGGCTCGGCTCCATGGTCGAGAACGTCCTCGGCTTCGTGCTGGAGAAGGGCTACTCGGCGGCCGACTGGTCGACGCGCCCCCTTCCGGAGGACTGGCTGCGCTACGCCGCGCTCGACGTCGAGCTGCTGGTCGAGCTGCGCGACGCGCTCCACGGCGAGCTGGAGGCGGCGGGCAAGCTGGAGTGGGCGCGCGAGGAGTTCGCCGCGATCCTGACCACGCCGCCGAAGCCGCCGCGCCCCGACCCGTGGCGCCGCACGTCCGGCATCCACCGGGTGCGCAACCGGCGGGCGCTCGCCGCCGTCCGCGAGGTCTGGGAGGCGCGCGACAAGATCGCCCGCGAGCGGGACCTGTCCCCCGGCCGGGTGCTGCAGGACGCGGCGATCATCGAGCTGGCGCAGAAGTCGCCGAAGACCCCGGCCGAGCTGCAGGCCCTGCCGACGATGCGGGGCCGCGGCGCCCGCCGGCACCAGTCGGCGTGGCTGCGCGCCGTCGCCCGCGCCCGCGAGCTCGGCGAGCGCGGGCTGCCCGAGTCGAACCTGCCCGGCGACGGGCCGCCGCCCGCGCACCGCTGGGCCGACCGCGACCCGGAGGCCGCCAAGCGGCTCACCGCCGCCCGCGCCGTCGTCGCCGCGCTCGCCGACGAGCACTCGATGCCGTCGGAGAACCTCGTACAGCCCGACTACGTCCGCCGGCTGGCGTGGACGCCCCCCGCGGAGTCGTCGCCGTCCGCGATCGGCGCCGCCCTGCGCGACCTCGGCGCCCGCGGCTGGCAGGTCGAGCTCACCGCGCAGCCGATCGCCAAGGCGTTCCTCCGCCTCGAAAGCAAAGGTGAGCTGTAGGCGGACTTGCACGGGGGCGGCCGCGAGGCACACACTGGCTTAGGTTAGCTTTGCCTAAAACGTGTGTGTTGATCCCCCGAGGAGTACGTCGATGCTGCTGGGCAACTTCCTCATCGGCCTGCGTGAGGGGCTCGAGGCCGCCCTGGTCGTGAGCATCCTGATCGCGTACCTGGTGAAGACCGGCAACCGCCGGGCCCTGCTCCCCGTCTGGACGGGCATCGGCGCCGCCGTCGTCCTGGCGTGCGGGTTCGGGATCGCGCTGAGCGCCGCGTCGTCGGAGATGCAGTTCAAGACGCAGGAGCTGTTCGGCGGCGTCCTGTCGATCATCGCGGTGGGGCTGGTCACCTGGATGGTCTTCTGGATGCGCAAGACCGCCCGGTTCATGAAGGCCGAACTGGAGGGCAGGCTGGAGGGCGCGCTCGACGTCGGGCCGGTCGCCCTCGCGGCCGTGGCGTTCCTGGCCGTCGGGCGCGAGGGGCTGGAGACGGCGCTGTTCCTGTGGACCAACATCTCCAACTCCTCCGGCGGGTCCGCCCAGCCGATCACCGGCGCGTTCCTCGGTCTCGCCGTCGCCGTCGCCCTCGGCTACCTGCTCTACCGCGGCGGCCTCAAGATCAACCTCAAGCGGTTCTTCACCTGGACGGGCGCCGCGCTCATCGTCGTCGCCGCCGGCGTCTTCGGCTACGGGTTCCACGACCTGCAGGAGGCGGAGGTGTTCCCCGGCCTGCACGCGGTCGCGCTGGAGCCGCACGCCTTCTTCGCCAAGTTCGGCGGCGCCGGCGACTGGATGCAGACCGTCTTCCAGGGCGTCCTGAACGTCACCCCGCAGATCACGTGGCTTCAGCTGGTCATGTGGGCGGCCTACCTGGTGCCGGTGATGGTGCTGTTCCTGCGCAGCCCGTCGCCGTCCAAGCCCGCCCCGGCCAAGGCCACCGAGCCGGCGCCCACGTCCTGACGCCGCGTCACAGGTCGGGCAGCGGGTCGCGGGGAAGGCTGTCGCGGGCGAAGACCTCGGCGTCGGCCGCGTTGACGACCGGCACGTACTCGTCGTCGAGCTCGAACACCGCGCCCCCGAACTCGAACGACGCCCCGACGCCCGTCTCCACCGGCCCGATCCGGGTGCCGCGCGGGTAGCTGCCCCAGATGCTCTTCGGGGTGCTGCGGCTCAGCGGGCCGGTGGAGATCACGGCGACCTGGTCGCCGGTGACGACGAAGACGAACCCCGCACCACCGCCGTAGGTCATCGCGGGGAAGATGTAGCGGATCTCCCCGTCGATGCCGAGGAACTCCCTGCAGCGCTCGCGGAGCGGGCGTGGCACCGGCATGGCGGTTGGGGCACCTCCCCCAGGGCGGGTCGACGTCGCCCCAATCATGCACCGATCGGACAGATCGTGACCAGTCTCACGCGGTCGCCAGCGCCGCGGTCGGCGGCAGCCGCGCGGCCCGCGCCGCCGGGTACAGCCCCGCGACCGTCCCGATCACCAGGGTCGCGGCGAGCGCGCCGCCGAGCGCCCACGCCGGCACGACCGGCGGCCACCCCTTCCACAGCGCGAACCCGGCCGTCACCGCCGCGCCGAGCACGACCCCGGCCGCGCCTCCGAACGCCGACAGCAGCAGCGACTCGGCGAGGAACTGGACCCGCACCTGGCCGCGGGTGGCGCCGAGCGACCGGCGCAGCCCGATCTCGCGGCGCCGCTCCAGCACCGAGATCACCATCGTGTTGGCGACCCCGACCCCGCCGACGAGCAGCGCGACGGCGCCGAGCCCGAGCAGCAGCCCGGTGAACGCCCCGGACGCCGCGGCCCGCGCCTCCAGGGCGTCGGAGGGCCGGCTGACCTGGACCTGCTCCGGATGCTCCGGGTCGACCGTCCGGGCCAGGACGTCCCGGACGTCGCCGACCGACGCGTCCGCGGAGCGCTCGTAGATCGTCGTGGGGTGGCCGTCGAAGCCGAGGTACCGGCGGGCGGCGTCCCAGCCGACGAGGGCGGAGCGGTCGATCTCCGGGGCCAGCTCCGCCGGCCGCAGCACGCCGAGGACGACGAACCACCGGCCGCCGATCCAGACCTGGCCGCCCGCCCGGTCCAGGCCGAGCCGCCGCGCCGCCTCCGACCCGAGCACGACGGCGGGACGGCCCCCGGTCGCCGCGTCCAGCGCCCGCCCGCTCGCCGGCGCCACGTCGAGCGTGCCGAGCAGCCCCGCCGTGGCGGCCTGCACGGCGATGCCCTGCGTGACCTCCTCCGGGATCCGGTCGGTGCGGCGGACGGTGGCCTCCACCGACCCGGTCGCGCCGACCGCCGTGACCGTCCCGATCCGCCGCACCATCTCCGGCGCCGTCTCGGGCAGCTCCGCCTTGTCGCCGAACAGCGTGTCGCCCGGCTTCGCCGTCAGCAGGTTCGTGCCCAGCCGGTCGAGCCGCCGCAGCAGGTCCTCCCTGCTGGAGGCGGAGATCCCGATGACGGCGACCATGGTCGCGATCCCGATCGCGATCCCGAGGGCCGACAGCACCGCCCGCGCCGGACGGGCCCGGATCCCGCCGAGCCCGACGCGCAGCACGTCGCCCGCACCGAGCCGCGCGGGCCTCATCGGCTCACCGTCCCGGCCCGCTCGTCCGCGACGATCAGACCGTCCCGGACCCGCACCCGCCGCGGCGCCCGCGCCGCCACCTCCGCGTCGTGCGTGATGACCGCGACGGTGGTGCCGGCGCGGTTCAGCTCGTCCAGCAGGGCGAGCACCTCGGCGCCCGCGGCGGAGTCGAGGTTGCCGGTCGGCTCGTCGGCGAGCAGCAGGTCGGGCTCGCCCACGACCGCCCTCGCGACCGCGACCCGCTGCTGCTGGCCGCCCGACAGCTGGTGCGGCCGGTGCGCCGTCCGCTCCGCCAGCCCGACCCGTCCGAGCGCCGCCCGCGCCCGCTCCCGCCGCTCCCGCAGCCCGACGCCGCGGTAGAGCAGCCCGTCGGCGACGTTGTCGAGGGCGCTCACCCCCGCGGCGAGGTGGAACTGCTGGAACACGAACCCGATGTGCCGCGCCCGCAGCGCCGACAGCTCCCGGTCCCCGAGCCCCGCGACCTCGTGCCCCGCGACCCGCACGCTCCCCCGCGTCGGCCGGTCCAGCGTCCCGATCATGTGCAGCAGCGTCGACTTCCCCGACCCCGACGGCCCGACGATCGCCACCAGCTCCCCCGGCGCGATCACCAGGTCGACGCCCCGGAGAGCCGCGACACCGCCCCCGTACTCCTTGACCACCCCGGCCAGCTCCACGATGTCCGCGCCCCTGTCGTTCATTCGGCGGGCACCCCGACCTTCATGCCCTCGCGCAGCCCGTCCCCGGCCACCTCGACCCGCCCGCCGCCGAACGCCCCGGCCCGAACGGGCACCAGGCGCCTGGACCCGTCGACGACCTCGACCCCGAAGCCGCCCTCCCGCAGCGCCAGCAGCGCCTCCACCGGAACCGACAGGACGCCTTCGCGCCGCTCGCTCTCCAACTCGACGCTGACCGGCGCCTCGTCCAGCCGTCCCGTCCCGGCGTCCCCGATCGAGATGTCGACACCGACCGTGGTCTTCTGGTCCTGCCCCGACCCGGTCGTCCGGGCGACGCTGCCGACCTCGCTGATCGTCCCCTTCACCGACGCCCCGCCGGGGAGCTCCACCGACACCCGGGCCCCCTTCTTGGCGAGATCCTGCTTGTCGGCCTCCAGATCGACGTGCACGACCCGCCTCGTCCCGGCCACCGTCAGGACGGGCTGCCCCTGAGCGATCCGCTTCCCCTCGGGCGCCTTGACCTCCCGCACCCGCACGGCCCCGTCCGAGAACACGACCTGCCCGGGGTCGACCTGACCGGTCTCCGCCAGCCCCCGGTCGTCCTGCCACTCTTCGACAGCGGCCGTCGTGGCCCCGGTGAACTCCCCGTCCACGGTCATGCCGCCGTACCCGAGAGCCCGCAGGTTCTCTTCGAGCTGCCGGACGTCCTTCCCGGAGGCGCCCTCACGCAGCGCCCGGTACATGGGGCGAGCGCCGTACATCAACGTCACGGGCTTGCCCGCCACCGACAGGAGCGCCTCCCCGCGCCGAACGGTCGCACCCTCCTCCGGCGCCCAGGTCACCACCCCGGACGCCCCGATCCACACATCCCGGACATCGGCATAGGTGAGCTTCCCGTCCACCTTCTCGGTGTCCACGAGATCGCCCCGGCTCACCACCGCCGTCGCCAACGGAATCTGCGCCCCCTGCGCCTGGCCCCCGTCCCGGCTCCAGGCAAGGGCGCCGCCGACCACCACCACGACGGCGGCGGCCCCACCCGCGACCGCGACCCGCCTCACTTCCCGACCCCCGGCAGGCTGCCCTTGCACGCCTCCCGCGCCTTCTCTGCCTGCCCTCGGTCGACCTGCCCGGTCGGAAGCTTGATCTGCCCGTCCGGCCCCGGATCCGGGATGTCGACCCCGTGCTCGCGCATGCACTGGGTGAACTTGACGTACTGGTCCCGCACCTTCGGATCCTTGAGGTCGGGCATCTTCCCGCCCGCCTGAAGCCACGACTGGCACTTCTTCAGCGCCGCCTCCAGCTTCGAGCGGTCACCGCCCTTCCCCAGCCGCATCGCGTGCCCGTCCCCACTCCCCGGGTCAGGAACGTCCACCCCGTTGTCCCGCATGCACTGCGCGAACTTCAGCTGAGCGTCCTCCGGAGAGACCGACCTGCTGGGCGAAGCAGAGGCCGAGGCCACCCCACCAGCACTGGCGACCCCGCTCTCTTCCCCGTCGCCCCCACACCCGGCGACACCCAGCACAAGCCCCGCGACAACACCCAGAACCCAAACCCTCATGGTCGGCCCTCTCCCCGAAGCACCCTGCCCCGGCCCGCCCATAAGAGCCCCCAGAGGGTTAAACCCGCATCAGGCCTGGAGCTCTGAGCGGCCGAGCCCCTTGGACATCCCGGGATGGGCCTCGCCTGCCGAAACCCAAAGATTCGCTTGAGTAGTGCAGGCTCGCTGATCGCTTCTCAAGCGATCCGTCCTTCACCTTCCGGTCGAGCCCGTGGGGCTAGTGCGGCACGGCTGCTACTTCAGGAGGAGCCTGCGAACGCAGATACGGCCGTCCGAAATCTGTCACGACAGCTAGCCGCTCGCTGTATGACTCACTTGCCGAGACACCCACCAAGGGTAAGAACTTTCCACCAACAGGGCGGAGGTGCACCCCTGTACGTCCGCCGTGAACTCGAGAAGCGGGAATCCTCATCGTCGGCCGCGATCCGAGCAGCCTACGAGGAGAACCGAGTTAGAGCGGGCCTCGTCCAGTGTCATAGGCAGGGGCTATGCTGCGGGTATAATGCAAGCGACCAATACGAAAAGGATTAAAAATCCTCTCAAGTGAGCTACGACAAAGTACGAGCCTGCCCTCCGCTCCATAGCATGGAGATCATTGCCCACTTCAGGAGATATACTTGAAGTCACGTTACTTGCTCGCCGGCAGCGCAGCAGAGTTTCACTCGATGAAAATCGATCACCTGGTGGACAGGCTCGAACACCTCGCCGGAAAACTGTTCGGCATTGACATCAGTCCAGGAGAGAAGCTTTCTTGGCGCAACAGCATTCCCTCTGTTCTTGAGATACTGATTTCGGCCGGGCTTGGGGAAGTGATGGTCATCCTCGAGATGAACGTCCTCTCCAATGACGCGCGCATCGACATGCTTGTGGTCGGCTCCAACCCCTCCTCCCCACACGAACCTTCGGTTGTTGCAATCGAGAACAAGCAGTGGTCTCGGGCACGGGTCAACCCCCGAACCCAGCTGATTGTTCACCCCGGCGCCAAGCGCGACGGAAGTCTGCATCCAGCGGAACAGGTATGGAACTACTGCAGGTCCCTGGAACGCTATATGCCCATACTCACAGATCGAATTCACGCGGCAGTCAATCTCCACAACGCCGATACTTCCGATATCGAGGCGATCCGCCATCCACACTTCCGACTGTCGAAAGAGATACAGGACCGAGTGAGGATCTACGGCGGGGACGCCTCCGCGAAAGCAGAGTTCGCCAGCTTTCTGTCCAACACAGTACGGCCGCAGAGAGCCGCCGAACATCTCCGGGACATCAAACACGCACATGTCCGCCCCACTGATGCCTTCATGCGTTGTGTAGCACAGGCAGTTTCCGAACGCGAGATGTTTGTCCTACTCGATGAACAGCAGGAGGCCGCGGATCGCATTGTTCGAGCGGTCGGCGAGGCGATCACGGAAGACAACAAGCAGATTTTCATTATCATCGGCGGCCCTGGCACGGGAAAGAGCGTTCTCGCGCTCGAGTTGCTCGGCCGCCTGAGCAGACTGAGCAGAGCCGCTGTGCATGCTTCCGGCAGTTCAGCGTTCGGCAAGAACCTGCGGAAATATGTCGGCAGTCGAGAAAAGCCGATTGCGGAAATCTTCACCTATTTTCATAACCACAGGAATCGCACTCGAAATGACTTGCACGCACTGATTGTCGACGAGGCACACCGACTTCGGAAAGACTCGAATCTGCGCTACACCAAAGCCGAACTCCGGAACGACAAGCCGCAGGTCCATGAAATTATAGAAGCGGCGAGAGTGCCTGTTTTTCTTCTGGACCCGCACCAGGTGGTCGCACGCAACGAGGTGGGCACGCCCGAGCTCATACGTCAAGCAGCTCTAGAACTGAAAGTAGCGCCAGAAAATATTCACGAGATTACATTGGGGCGTCAATTTCGGCACGGCAACTGCCCTCGATACGTCGACTGGGTGGAGCAACTTCTCGGATACAGTCCCGCACCACAGCCCTGGCAACAGGGCGGTGACTTCCAACTGCTTCTGGCCGAATCGCCCCAAGATATGGAGAATTATCTCAGATTCCAGATCGCCCTCGGGCACTCCGCCCGTATGGTGGCGGGCTACTGCTGGGAGTGGACGAAGCAACCGCTGCCCGGCGGAAGACTCTCGCCTGATGTGAAGATCGGAGAGTGGCAGCGCCCATGGAATGCACACAAGGGCAACGCCAAGCGGGGCATACCAGACCGCAACATGTGGCCCACCGATCCCAAGGGGTTCGAGCAGATTGGCTGCATATACACAGCGCAGAACTTTGACTGGGACTATGCCGGTCTCATCATGGGCCCCGACTACACGTGGCGGGAAGGCGGCTGGACGTCCGGACGGAACTTCGACACACGGACGGGAAGCAGCAATAAACATGACCTCATTCGCAACGTGTACAGGGTACTGGCGACCAGAGGGAAGTACGGAGTCGTACTGTTTTCAACCGACGAGGCGACCCAGCGCATGCTGGGCAAACTCGAGATCCCATCCCTGAAGGCCGCACTGAGCGACCTACAACGACTACATCCCGAGACAGCGAAACAAATCGGCCGCGGACAGTTCGCCACGCCAGTTCAAGAATCCTTCTTCTAGAAAAGGGTAGACTTTTGGCGAGGCTATGCCCGAAGCAGGAGTGAAGTGCTTTATACTCTGTCCTCAGACACCGCCAAACGCCGATTGTCAAATTAACTCGAAGACAGAAGAACATGGACTCTTTTAGCATCGAAGACTTGCAGCAACTATTGAACTCGTTCGCAACGAAACGAAACTGGGAAGTATTTCATACACCAAAGAATCTCGCGATGGCCCTAGCCGGGGAAGCGGGAGAACTCCTCGCGATCTTCCAGTGGATGACGCCAGAGGAATCTGTTTCCATAATGGCCGACCCCAATCGCGCCGCGGACTCGGTCTGCGCCTCGGTGACGCGCCGCTCCGCCTCCACCGCGCGGCGGTCGGCCTGCTCGGCCTGGCCGCGGGCGCGCTGCACCTCGCCCCAGGCGGCGGCCGCGTCGCGCTGCGCCGACTCCTTCTCCGCCTGGGCGG
>NZ_JBEZJP010000256.1:0-11557 GCF_040653175.1 Actinomadura sp. NPDC048032 | reverse complement strand
GTCGTGGTCGTGATCGTCGCGACGTTGGCGCAGCAGGGGCCGTTGGCGAAGGAGTCGGCGACCTCGCGTGACAGTCGAGGCGGTCTGCGTCAGCGCGGCGAGGCGTGAGACCGGCTCAGGAGGTGATCTCGCGGGCTCGGGCCACGTCGCGGTGCATCTCCTCGATCAGCGCTTCGACGGAGTCGAACTTCAACGTGTCGCGGATGCGGGCGGTGAAGTCGACGGCCATGTGCTCGCCGTACAGGTCGAGGTCGTCGCGGTCGAGGGCGTAGGCCTCCACGGTCCGCTCCCCCGCGCCCTCGAAGGTCGGGTTCGTCCCGATGGAGATCGCCGCCGGCCAGCGGAAGGCGGGGTAGCGGTCGGAGTCGCAGACCAGCCAGCCCCCGTAGACGCCGTCCGCCGGGATCTCCGTGTGCGGCAGCGTCTCCAGGTTGGCGGTGGGGAACCCGAGCGCGCGGCCCCGCTGGTGGCCGCGCACGACGACGCCCTCGACGCGGTGCGGGCGGCCGAGCGCGTGCGCCGCCGCCTCGACGTCGCCCGCGTCGAGCCGTCCCCTGATGTAGGTGGATGAGATCGTGTCGCCGTCGGCCACCAGCGGCATGCCCTCGGCCGTGAAGTCGTACTTCTCGCCGAGCTCCCGCAGCAGCGCCACGTCCCCCTTGGCCTTGTGCCCGAACCGGAAGTCCTCGCCGACGATCACGTGGGCGGCGTGCAGCCGGTCGACCAGCACCGACTGGACGAACTCGTCCGGCGGCACCTTCGACAGCTCCAGCGTGAAGGGCACGACCACGACCGCGTCGGTGCCGAGTCCCTCCAGCAGCTCGATGCGGCGCCTGGTCGAGGCGAGCAGCGGGGGGTGCGTGCCGGGCCGGACGACCTCGTCCGGATGCGGGTCGAACGTGATGACCACCGAGCGGAGCCCGCGGCGGCGCGCCTCCTCGGCGGCGGCGCCCACGATCCGCTGGTGGCCGCGGTGCACGCCGTCGAACACCCCGATGGTGATCACCGAACGGCCCCAGTCTGCGGGAACCTCGTCGAGGCCATTCCAGCGCCGCACCATGCTCTCCCTGCGTAGGACGTTCCTGTCAGGTACTTCTTTGCCGTCCTCAAGAGTGCCATGCGGGGGCGGGGTTGGTCGCACCCAGGGGGCGTGGTGTGCGGCACCCGCCCCCTGGCGCATCCAGCGGGCGGCGTCAGCCGGACTGGTAGACGACCAGCGACACCGCGATGTACTGCAGGACGTAGGCCGCCAGCGTGCAGGCGTGGAAGACCTCGTGGAACCCGAACCAGCTCGGGGACGGGTTGGGGCGGCGCAGCCCGTACACCACTCCCCCGACGCTGTAGCAGATCCCCCCTGCCGCGACCAGGAGGCAGGCGGCCAGGCCCGCTCCGGACAGGAACTGCGGCAGGAACAGCACCGCCACCCAGCCGAGCGCGATGTAGAGGGCGACGTAGAGGGCGCGGGGAGCGCCGATCCAGGTCGTCCGGAACACGACCCCAGCGATGGCCCCGGTCCACACGATGGCGAGGACGGCCACGCGCACGGCGCCGTCCAGCGCCAGCACGGCGAACGGCGTGTACGTCCCCGCGATGATCAGATAGATGTTGGCGTGGTCGAAGCGGCGGAGCACCTCGATCAGCCGGTGCGACTGCTGCCGGTGGTACGTCCCAGAGATCCCGAACAGCATTCCCGAGGTCGCCACGTACAGCGCCGACGCCAGCCGCGCCTCCGTACTCGGGCCGAGCGCCACCAGCACGAGCCCCGCGACGAGCACCGCGGGGAACGCGCCGAGGTGCAGCCAGCCGCGCAGTCGCGGCCGGGTGGGGGACGCCACCGGGGGGTCGTCTTTCACCGTGGTCACGGACACCTCCTCACGAACCTACGCTTAAGTAGGTTACGCGACCGTAGGTTGGTGGCGCATCCGTTCCTCCGGTGATGCTCGCCACGGGACGGCACCGCGCTCTCCCCGGGTCAGGAGACGAACACCGCGAGGGACTTGGCGACGGGGCCCCGCTCCTCGACGAGCGCGAGCAGGGTCCCGTCCGGGGCGAAGACGCCCACCGGGCCGGGCCCGAGGCCGACGGCCGGCAGCCGCCCGCCGTGCGCGACCTTGCGGGCGTCGTCGTCGGAGACGTCCCGCCGCGGGAACACCGCCGCGACGGCCTCGGCCATCGGCAGGATCTCCAGCTCCTCGGCGAGCCGGTCGAGCGTGCGCGCCATCGACAGGTCGTAGGGCCCGACGCGGGTGCGGCGCAGGGCGGTCAGATGGCCGCCGCAGCCGAGCGAGGCGCCGAGGTCGCGGGCCAGCGCCCGGATGTAGGTCCCCGACGAGCACGCCACCGAGGCGTCCACGTCGATCAGGCCGCCGTGCCGCCGGACGTCCAGCACCGTGAACTCGTCCACGGTCACCGGGCGCGCGGCGAGTTCCACGTCCTCGCCCTTGCGGGCCATCTTGTAGGCCCGCTCACCGTTCACCTTGATCGCGCTGACCTGCGGCGGGACCTGCTGGATCGTCCCGGTCAGCTCCGCGACGCCGGCCCGCAGCGCCTCCTCGGTGACGGCCTCGGCGGACGCGGTCGCGATGGTCTCGCCCTCCGCGTCGTCGGTGTTGGTCGACTCGCCCAGCCGGATCGTGGCGTCGTAGCCCTTGCGGGTCAACGCGAGATGCCCGAGCAGGCGGGTGGCCTTCCCGATCCCGAGGACGAGCACTCCCGTCGCCATCGGGTCCAGCGTGCCCGCGTGCCCGACCCGCCGGGTCTTGGCCAGCCGCCGCATCTTTCCCACGACGTCGTGCGACGTCCAGCCGGCGGGCTTGTCCACGATGACGAGTCCCGAATCCATGCTCTTGCTTCACCTCGAAGACGGCGGGCGGACGGAGGACGGCGATTCTAGCCGTCCCCTCGCCCTCGCAGGTTCTCGCCAGGGCACGGCTTCACCCCGGTCAATGGTCGGATGGCAGCAGGGCGCGCAACCGGTCGAGCGCCTCGTCGACCGGCCCTCCCCAGACGAACCCCGCCATCTCGCGGTGACCGCCGCCGTCGAGCGCCGCGCACACCTTGCTCAGGTCGACGTGGCCCTTGGAGCGAGCGGAGAAGTACCAGCGGCCGTCGTCGGTCTCCTTGCACACGACGGCGACCTCGGCCTCGTCGGTCCGGCGCAGCTGGTCGATGACGCCTTCGAGCTGCTCGTACGGCAGGCCGCGCCGGTCCGTGCGGGCGATCGCCGTCCAGACCAGGCCGCGGCCGCCCGCGGCGTCGCGCTCCAGCCGGGCCCTCGCCAGCGCGCCCGCGAGGACCTGCAGGTAGTCGAACGGGGCCCGGTCCCACAGCTCCCGGCTGACCGTCTCCGGCCGGACGCCCGCCGTCAGCAGCCGTCCTGCCAGGTCGTGGACCTCGGGTGTCGTGGAGGGGTACTTGAACGAGCCGGTGTCGCTGGCGAGTCCCGCGTACAGGCCCTGCGCGATGTCGCGGTCGAGCGGCACGCCGAGCCGGCGGATCAGCTCCTCGACCAGCACCGCCGTGGCGGCGGCGTCCGGGTCGACCAGCCGCACGCCGCCGAAACCGGTGTTGGACGCGTGGTGGTCGATGACGATCAGAGCGCCGGCCCGGTCGGCGGCGCCCGCGAGCGAGCCGAGCCGGGCCCGGCCCGCCGCGTCCAGCGAGATCATCAGCTTCGGGGCGCGCGGCATTCGGGACGGTTCGACCAGCATCTCCTGGCCCGGCAGGAACCGCAGGATCGCCGGGACGCCGAACGGCTCCCCGAACGAGGCCAGGCAGCGTTTGCCGCACGAGCGCAGCGCCTGGGCGAGCGCCAACGTGGTGCGGGCGGTACTGGCGTTCGCCGTGCTCGCCACATCGTTCTACTTCGCCTGGTCCAAACCCGCCCGCCTCGGCCTCGACCTCCGCGGCGGCACCCAGATCGTCCTGGAGACGCAGGACTCCCCGGCCGTGAAGGCCGACCGGGAGTCCACCGACCGTGCCCGCGAGGTGCTGCAACGGCGCGTCGACGCGCTCGGGGTCGCCGAGTCGTCCATCACCCGCTCCGGCGACCGGCGGCTGATCGTCGAACTGCCGGACGTCCAGGACCCGACCCGCGCCGCCGCCGCCATCGGCAAGACCGCGCAGCTCACGGCGCACCCGGTGCTGCCCGCCGCCGGCACGCCCGCGGCGGGGCAGCAGCTGATCCCCGATGAGAGCGGTCAGCGGATCCTGATCGGCCCCGCGGCGCTCACCGGTGCCGGGATCGGGTCGGCGAGCGCCTCCTACGACCCGCAGAACCTCGGCGGCTGGGCCGTCGACGTCCGGTTCAAGGGCGGCGGGGGCACCACCTGGGAGCGGCTGACCGCCAAGGCCGCCTGCGCGGCGGGGGACGAGCGCCGCGTCGCCATCGTGCTGGACGGCAAGGTGATCTCCTCTCCGCAGGTCACCGAGAGCGTCGCCTGCGGCGTCGGCATCACCGGCGGCTCCACCCAGATCACCGGGGACTTCAGCCCTTCCGAGGCCAAGGACCTCGCGGCCCTCATCCAGGGCGGCTCGCTGCCCGTCCCCGTGAAGATCATCGAGCAGCGGGTGGTCGGTCCGACGCTCGGCGACGAGGCGATCGACGCCAGCGCCCGCGCCGCCGTCATCGGCATCGTCCTCACCGGCCTGTTCATCGTGGCCGTCTACCGGCTGGCGGGCCTGCTCGCCACGGTCGCGCTCGCCGGGTACGCGCTCATCTCCTACGGCGCTCTCGTCGCGGTCGGCGCCACCCTGACACTGCCGGGGCTCGCCGGGTTCGTCCTGGCGATCGGCATGGCGATCGACGCCAACGTGCTGGCCTTCGAGCGCGCGAGAGAGGAGCGCGCCGCCGCGCCGGGCCGCAGCGCGCGGACGGCGCTGGCCGTCGGGTTCACCAAGGCGTGGTCGGCGATCGCCGACTCCGCCGCCACCACCGTGCTGGCCGCGGGCCTGCTGTTCTTCCTGGCCTCCGGGCCGGTCAGGGGCTTCGGCGTCACGCTGACCATCGGCGTGCTGGGCTCCCTCGTCTCGGCGATGCTGCTGAGCCGGGTCCTCACCGACGCCGCCGCCGCGCGCATGCCCCGGCTCAGCAAGGGCAGGGCGGGCGGCATCGGCGGCGCCGGCCGCATCCGGCGGTGGCTGGAGGACAGCGGCCCCGACCTGATGAAGCGCAGCCGCCTGTGGCTCGGCGTCTCCGCGCTCGCCGTCGTCCTCGCCGTCACGGGGATCTTCGCCCGCGGCCTGAACTACGGCGTGGAGTTCACCGGCGGCCGCCTGGTCGAGTACTCCACCTCCCGGCACGTCGACATCGACGCCGCCCGCGCCGCCGTCGCCGAGGCCGGATTCCCGCGCGCCGTCGTCCAGACCTCGGGGAAGGACGACATCTCGGTCCGGACGGCCGACCTCGGCAACGCGGAGGAGAAGCGCATCCGGGACGCCCTCGCGAAGGAGGGCGGCGGCGCCGCCAAGCAGCGCGACGAGCTGATCGGCCCCAGCCTGGGGGAGGAGCTGCGGACCAAGGCCCTCATCGCCCTCGGCGTGGCCCTGCTGGCCCAGCTCGCCTACCTGACGATCCGGTTCCGCTGGACGTTCGCGGCGGGCTCGGTGCTCGCCATGTTCCACGACATCGCGATCGTCACCGGGATCTTCGCCTGGCTGGGCAAGCCGATCGACGGCGTCTTCCTCGCCGCACTGCTCACGATCATCGGCTACTCGGTGAACGACTCGGTCGTCGTGTTCGACCGGGTCCGGGAGATGTGGGCGGCGAACCCCAAGGGGAGGTTCGCCGACATCGCCAACCGCGGCACGCTGCAGACGGTGCCGCGGACGATCAACACCGGCGTGGGCGCCCTGTTCATCCTGGCGGCGCTGGCCGTCCTCGGCGGCGACTCCCTGACCGACTTCGCCGTCGCGCTCCTGATCGGCATCGTCGTCGGCACGTACTCCAGCGTCTTCACGGCGACGCCGCTGGCCGTCGTCCTGGAGCGCCACGCCAAGACCCCGCCGCCCCAGAGCAAGCAGAAGTCCAGGCCGGTCCGCCGGACCCCGGGCAGCTCGGGCGCGGTCGTCTGACGCCCCCCGGGCCGCCGCCCCCCCCGGCGGCGGCCCGGAGGGGGACGTCACTTCTTCGGCACGAACGACCGCTTGAGCGGCCCGTTATTGCCGCCCGTGATCAGGCAGTACACGTCCCGATAGCCGAGTCTCCACTGCTGCTTGGTCGGCGTGGCGAACGTGGCGGAGACGCGGTCGGGCGGCGGATCGCCCTTCCAGATGTCCGCCGCCCGCCTCGCGCAGCCCTCCGAGGCCATCTTTTCGAGTTTCTTTATGCCCGGGTACTCCTTGCCCTGGAGCTTGTACGTCGCCAGCACCTGGAACTGATGCGGCAGATCGCAGTCCACGACCGGAGGGGTCATGCTCTCGTCCCACTTCTCCAGGCATTCGCCCTGCTCGAACATCGCCTCGTGCCGGGGAGTGATCACGGCGCGGCTGAGCGGTGCGGTGAGCGACTTGTCCTCGCCGACGTAGACGAGCGTGCACGTCACAGTCCGCTTCCCGCTCTCCCAGTCCTTGCGCTTGGGGAGCTCGGTCCGCGCGTCGAAGTCGTCGTCCACGATCTTTTTGACGTTGTCCGGGGTGCGTTCCTTGCACAGCGCCGCCGCCTGGGCGGCGAGCCGTTGGACTCCGGGGAAGGGGCCGGCGGGGAGCGTCGCCTTGGCGACCACCTCACCGTTATGGGGGCTGGCACAGGGGCTGGGATACACGTTCGGATCGGCCGGGTCATGGGTCTGCGCCGTGAAGCAGTCCCCCACCTTCAGGGTCGACGACAGCACGTAGCCGTCCCGCTGACGCGGGTCGGCCTCTGCTTCTCCGGCCGAGAACAGCGAGTCGCCGAACATCACCGCGATGACCGCCGCTACCGCGAGCCAGGCCGCCGAGGCGCCGAGCCCGCCGAGCGCGAGGCCCCTGCCGCCGCCTCCCCGGCGGCGGATCTGCACCAGGGCGGCGACGGCGAAGGCGATCGCGAACAGGACCAGGCCCACGGCACCGGTGACCAGGGCGGCGATGGCTAAGCCGTTCGTCCGCGCCCGGCCGGGCCGCTCGCCTGCGGTGGGCGAGGGCTCCGGATCGTCCGCGGGCGAGGTCTCGTCCGGTGGGGCGGCCGGGGCTTCGGCGGCGGGTGCGCGCGTGTCGGGGAGCGCCCAGGGGGGAGGCGGTTCGGGGGCGGCCGGGTCGTCGTCAGGAGATGGTGGCGTGGTCACGGCGAAACGGTAGGCCGGACAATTCGGTAAAAACCGGTTTTCTGGGTGGTCGTCGCCGAGTCGTGATGAAGGAATCCCGTGGCCGGGGACCGGCCCGGCCACGGGTCCGGGGGGTCAGGCGAGGGGCGGCTGGTCCGAGGGGTTCTCCGCCCTGATCACCTGCATGACGGCGTTGATCAGCGCCAGGTGGGTGAAGGCCTGCGGGAAGTTGCCGAGGTGGCGGCCGGTGTGCGGGTCGATCTCCTCGGCGTACAGCTGCAGGGGGCTCGCGTAGGACAGCAGCTTCTCGCACAGGGCGCGGGCCCGCTCCAGCTCGCCGACCATCACCAGGGTGCTGACCAGCCAGAAGGAGCAGATCGTGAAGGTGCCCTCGTCCGATTCGAACCCGTCGTCGGTCTCCGACGCGCGGTAGCGCAGGACGAGGTCGTCCTCCGACAGCTCGTCGGCGATGGCGAGGACGGTCTCCCGGACGCGCTTGTCGTCGGCGGGCAGGAAGCCGAGCAGCGGGATCAGCAGCGCCGAGGCGTCCAGGGCCGTCGCGCCGTAGTGGGCGGTGAAGACGCCGCGGTCGTCCAGCGCGTTGGCGAGCACGTCGGCGTGGATCTCGTCGGCCGCGGCCTGCCAGCGCAGCGCCCGCTCCTGGTCGCCGCGGATGCGGGCGAGCCGCGCCCCGCGGTCGGCCGCGACCCAGCAGAACACCTTGGAGGAGGTGAAGTGCTGCGGTTCGCCGCGCACCTCCCACATGCCGCAGTCGGGCGTCCGCCAGTTGGCGAGGGCGTCCTCGACCTGCTTGACGACGATCTTCCACAGCCGGTCGTCGAGCCGGTCCCGCTTGCGCACGAACAGGTAGATGGAGCCGATGATCGCGCCCCACACGTCGTGCTGCGCCTGCATGTACGCCTCGTTGCCGATGCGCACCGGGCGGGCGTTGTCGTAGCCGGTGAGGTGGTCGAGCGTGGACTCGGGCAGTTCCTCGCGCCCGTCCAGCCCGTACATGATCTGCAGCTTGCCCTCGGCGGCCTCGGCGACGTCGGTGATGAAGTAGAAGAAGTCGTTGGCCTCCCAGTCGTAGCCGAGCGTGTAGAACGCCCAGAGGGCCATCGTGGAGTCGCGGATCCAGGTGTAGCGGTAGTCCCAGTTCCGGTCGCCGCCCGGCGTCTCCGGCAGCGACGTCGTCGCCGCGGCCGCGACCGCGCCGGACGGGGCGAACGTCAGCCCCTTCAGCGTCAGCGCGCTGCGCTGCAGGTGGCTGCGCCACGGGTGGTCGGGGAATCGGCCCCGGTCAAGCCAGTGCTGCCAGTGGTGGACGGTCCAGACGAGCCGCTCCTGCGCCTCCTCCCACGAGGAGGGCGCCGCGTGCTCGCTCCAGGACAGCGCCACGAAACGGGACTCGCCCTGCTTCAGCAGCGTCCGGGACGTGGCGAGCGACCCCTCGAACCCGACGTTCATGTCGGTGGTGAGCCGCAGGCCGACGCCGTTGCCGCGCGCGGCGGCCTCGTGGTAGCCGGAGCCGGTGTGCTCCCAGCGCGCCGGCGTCTGCCCGTAGTCGAACACCGGCATGCAGTCGAGGCGGACCTGCACCTGCCCGTTCACGCAACGCACCATCCGCAGCAGGACGTGGTCGGCGTCGTAGTCGGTCGGCGCCCTGCGATGCGTGTGGGACCGTTCCGTCTCGTGGTGCCACGGGCCCATGAGCAGCGCGTCCGTCACGACCAGCCAGCCGCCGTGCACCCACCAGGTGGTCTCCATCACCATGGTCCCCGGGATGTAGCGCTGCGCGGCGGGCACCTCCACGCCCGCGGGGCCGACCCGGAAGTATCCGGCGTCCCGGTCCAGGATGGAGCCGAACACGCTGGGCGAGTCCATCCTGGGCAGGCACATCCACTCGATGTTGCCGCTGGGCGCGACCAGGGCGGTCGTCTCGCAGTCGGACAGGAACCCGAAATCGGCGATGGGGGCGAACGGATCTCCCGCCCGGCCGCCGGCGACCTTCGGCCTCACAACGTCACCTCCTTGATTCATCATTCCCTCTCCCACGCGATGGGCGTGTCTTGGGTACGGGCCGCCCCCCGGGACGGGGCGCCCGGGCGGTGCGGTTGGAGCGGTGTGTCCCTGGTCTCCCTATTGGAATAGACCATTATCCGCGGTCTGAGCTGGGATAACTCCCCTCGGCGCACCGGGCGCCGAGCAAGTCTCGGGTTCGCGGGTACAGTCCCGGCAAACAGGGCAGCGGACCCGCCGCCGCCTGGGGTGACGCGACGCCGCGCGCCCCGCGGAGGCGGGCCCGGAACTGCCACTGGGTGGAACCGGAGCGAGAAGGAGCTCCCCGTGCGGAAGTTCGTGTACGACTTCACTGAG
Source organism: Actinomadura sp. NPDC048032 (assembly GCF_040653175.1). Taxonomy (NCBI): domain Bacteria; kingdom Bacillati; phylum Actinomycetota; class Actinomycetes; order Streptosporangiales; family Thermomonosporaceae; genus Actinomadura; species Actinomadura sp. NPDC048032. The sequence goes on along the minus strand of NZ_JBEZJP010000256.1, from coordinate 1,940 downwards.
GGAAACAAGGACCTCAAGGACCTCCTGGGGGGCAAGGGCGCCAACCTGGCCGAGATGACCAATCTCGGCCTGCCCGTGCCGCCGGGGTTCACGATCACCGCGGAGGCCTGCCGGCACTACCTCGAGCACGGGAGCCTGCCCGACGGCCTGGCGGACGAGGTGAACCGGCACCTGGCCGACCTGGAGTCCACGATGGGCAAGAAGCTCGGCCAGAGCGACGACCCTCTCCTGGTCAGCGTGCGGTCCGGCGCCAAGTTCAGCATGCCGGGCATGATGGAGACCGTCCTCAACGTCGGGTTGAACGACGAGTCCGTCCACGGCCTCGCCTCGCAGGCGGGCGACGAGCGGTTCGCGTGGGACTCCTACCGCCGGCTGATCCAGATGTTCGGCAAGACCGTCATGGACATCGACGGCGACCTGTTCGAGGACGCCGTCGAGGACGTCAAGCGGGCCAGGGGCAGCGACGACGACGGCGACCTGACCGCCGGGGACCTCAGGGAGCTCGTCGACCGGTTCAAGGTCATCGTACGGGAGAAGACGGGCCGCGAGTTCCCGACCGATCCGCGCGAGCAGATGGACCTGGCCGTCGAGGCGGTGTTCAACTCCTGGAACGCGCCCCGCGCCATCCTCTACCGGCGGCAGGAGCGCATTCCCGTCGACCTCGGCACGGCCGTCAACATCTGCTCGATGGTCTTCGGCAACATGGGCCTGGACTCGGGGACGGGCGTCGCCTTCACCCGGGACCCCGCGTCCGGGCAGCAGGGCATCTACGGCGACTACCTCCAGAACGCCCAGGGCGAGGACGTCGTCGCGGGCATCCGCAACACCGTCCCGCTGAAGGAACTGGAGCGCATCGACAAGGCGTCCTACGACCGGCTTCTCGAGATCATGGAGACGCTGGAGAACCACTACCGCGACATGTGCGACATCGAGTTCACGATCGAGCGCGGGAAGCTGTGGATGCTGCAGACCCGGGTCGGCAAACGGACCGCCGGCGCGGCGTTCCGGATCGCCTGCCAGTTGCTCGACCAGGGCCTCATCGACCTGGACGAGGCCGCCCGCCGCGTCACCGGCGACCAGCTCGCCCAGCTGATGTTCCCCCGCTTCACCGACCGGGTGGACGGGGTCAAGAAGATCACCAAGGGCATGAACGCCTCGCCCGGCGCGGCCGTCGGCAAGGCCGTGTTCACCTCCGAGCGCGCCGTGGAGCTGGCCGAGCGGGGCGAGGACGTGATCCTCGTCCGCCGCGAGACCAACCCCGACGACCTCGCCGGCATGGTCGCCGCCAAGGGCGTCCTGACCTCCCGCGGCGGCAAGACCTCGCACGCCGCGGTCGTCGCGCGCGGCATGGGCAAGACGTGCGTCTGCGGCGCCGAGGAGCTCGACGTCGACGTCAAGGGCGGCCACTTCACCGCGCCCGGCGGCGTCACGGTCCGGGAGGGCGACGTCATCTCGATCGACGGGTCGTCCGGCGAGGTCTACCTCGGGGAGGTGGCGGTCGAGGACTCGCCCGTCGTCCGCTACTTCGAGGGGCAGCTGGCGGTCGAGGACGGCGACGACCTCGTCAAGGCCGTGGACCGGGTCATGCGGCACGCCGACGCGCGGGCCGCGCTGAAGGTCCGCGCGAACTCCGACAACCCGGAGGACTCCGCCCGGGCCCGCCGGTTCGGCGCCGCCGGCATCGGGCTGTGCCGCACCGAGCACATGTTCCTCGGCGACCGGCGGCAGCTCGTCGAGCAGCTCATCCTCGCCGAGGACGAGGACGAGCGGCAGGCCGCGCTGGACGCCCTGGAGCCGCTCCAGAAGAGCGACTTCGAGGGCATCTTCGAGGCGATGGACGGACTGCCCGTCACCATCCGGCTCATCGACCCGCCGCTGCATGCGGACGCGGCTCGGACGGGCGCGGCCCCCGCGGCGCGGCCGGGCGCGACGACACGTCC
>NZ_JBEZJP010000255.1:0-11654 GCF_040653175.1 Actinomadura sp. NPDC048032 | reverse complement strand
GGCGCCTTCGCCGTCGTGATCGGCTTCCACCGCCGCGGCGCCGCCAGCCGGATTGACCCGGGGACTTCGGTCCCATATCCTGATCGCTGCGCTGTGGGCCTGCGCGCGCTTCGGACGGAGCAGGCTCGCGCTCGGTCAGGTCGGCGACATCGGTTCGGTTCACTGACGCGGCGGTTGCCCGCGTTCCCTTCCGGTCTTCGGCAGGGCGGATAACGGCCCTCCGCGCAAAGCCCATCACGACTTCCATGTCCGTACCGGAGCCAGCCGACACATGACGAGCAGCACCGAGGCCACCTCGACCACCCCGCAGGTAGCGGTCAACGACATCGGGTCCGAGGAAGCCTTCCTCGCCGCGATCGATGAGACCATCAAGTACTTCAACGACGGCGACATTGTCGAAGGAACTGTCGTCAAGGTCGATCGTGACGAGGTCCTCCTCGACATCGGCTACAAGACCGAGGGCGTCATCCCCTCGCGTGAGCTGTCCATCAAGCACGACGTCGACCCGAACGAGGTCGTCTCCACCGGAGACCACGTCGAGGCCCTCGTCCTCCAGAAGGAGGACAAGGAGGGCCGGCTGATCCTGTCCAAGAAGCGCGCCCAGTACGAGCGCGCCTGGGGCACGATCGAGAAGATCAAGGACGAGGACGGCATCGTCACCGGCACGGTCATCGAGGTCGTCAAGGGCGGTCTCATCCTCGACATCGGGCTGCGCGGCTTCCTGCCCGCCTCGCTGGTCGAGATGCGCCGGGTCCGCGACCTTCAGCCCTACGTCGGGCGCGAGCTCGAGGCCAAGATCATCGAGCTGGACAAGAACCGCAACAACGTGGTCCTGTCCCGCCGCGCCTGGCTGGAGCAGACGCAGAGCGAGGTCCGCCAGACCTTCCTCAACACGCTGCAGAAGGGCCAGGTCCGCAAGGGCGTCGTGTCCTCGATCGTCAACTTCGGCGCGTTCGTCGACCTCGGCGGCGTCGACGGTCTGGTGCACGTCTCCGAGCTGTCCTGGAAGCACATCGACCACCCCTCCGAGGTCGTCGAGGTCGGCCAGGAGGTCACGGTCGAGGTCCTGGACGTCGACATGGAGCGCGAGCGCGTCTCCCTGTCGCTCAAGGCGACCCAGGAAGACCCGTGGCAGCAGTTCGCCCGCACCCACCAGATCGGGCAGGTCGTCCCGGGCCGCGTCACCAAGCTGGTGCCGTTCGGCGCGTTCGTCCGCGTCGAGGAGGGCATCGAGGGCCTGGTGCACATCTCCGAGCTGGCCGAGCGGCACGTGGAGATCCCCGAGCAGGTCGTCCAGGTCGGCGACGAGATCTTCGTGAAGATCATCGACATCGACCTCGACCGGCGCCGGATCAGCCTGTCGCTCAAGCAGGCCAACGAGGGCGCCGCGGGGATCGAGGAAGAGGACTTCGATCCGACCCTGTACGGCATGCCGGCCGAGTACGACGACCAGGGGAACTACAAGTACCCCGAGGGCTTCGACGCCGACACCGGCGAATGGCTCGAGGGCTTCGACGAGCAGCGTGAGACCTGGGAGCGGCAGTACGCCGAGGCCCGCTCCCGCTTCGACGCCCACCGCAAGCAGATCGAGGAGGCCCGCAAGGCCGAGGCGGAGGCCGGTGCCGAGCCCACGGGCGGCGGCGGCGGTGGCGGCGAGACCTCCTACTCCGGCGGCGGCGAGAGCGAGTCCGGCGGTGGCGCCCTGGCCACCGACGAGGCGCTCGCCGCACTGCGGGAGAAGCTCTCCGGCGGGCAGTGACGCCCAGCCGACGCGCCGTCCGCGCGCGGCCGCCCCGGCGGCTCGCGCGCGGCGGCCGGTGAGACCCTGAACACGGCCGGAGAACGATCTTTCGAGATCGGCCTCCGGCCGTGCTGCGGTTGCGCCACCATGACCCTGATGGCACGCGCCGGTCCGCGGCGCTCCGCAGCATCCGCACGTCCCGAAGGTCCGCTCGTCCCCCGGGAGCAGTCGTTCAATTGGCCAGCACAGACGTAGGCACCAGGACCGGCGGCCCGGCCGCGGCCGGCCCCCCGATCGTCCCGCAGGGCCCCGCCAGACTCGCGCTGATCGCCGTGACCGTCGCGGTGCTCGCGCAGACGCTGCGGTTCTCGCTGCCGCAGCTCGACCACTTCGCCGACGAGGCCGGGACCGCGGCCGCCGCCGGCGCGGTGCTCGCGGTCTACCTCGCCGGGTTCGCCGCCCCGCTCGTCCGCCGCTTCGCCGGCCCGCGCGGGCTGCTACTCGCCGGCGTCGGCGGGCTGTTCGCCGTCCGGCTCCTCGCCCAGGCGCTCGACCCCCGCACCTGGCTCGCGTTCGCCGGCACCGCCATCGGCATGATCGCCGTCGCGGCGCTGTACGAGGGCGCCCGCGGCCTGTCGGGGGTCGGCTTCGCCACCGCCACCGTCGCGGGCCTGTCCATCGACGGCGCCGTGCGGATGTGCTTCGCCACCTGGGACCCGGTGTGGCGCGACGGCATCGGCCCCTGGCTGGCCTGCCTGGCGTTCGTCGGCGTCGGCGCCGCCGCGCTCTACCGCGAGCTGGCGTCGGGACCCGTCACCGCGCCCGGCGTGTCCTGGCGGGACGCGCTCGGCGCCGCGGCGTTCGGGCCGTTCCTCGCGCTGCAGATCCTCGTCCTCGCCAGCCCCGCGTTCGTGGCCTCGTCGGGGTGGCAGTCGCTGACCGGCGCGCACGTCGCGATCGTGATCGGCCAGGGCCTCGCGCTGGCGTTCCTGGCCTCCGGGCTCGCCGTGCGGGCCGTGCCGGGCGGCGTGTGCGTGCTCGGCGGGACGGTCCTCGGCGTCGGCGCGGGCGCCGTCGCCGGGACGTACGCGGTCTCCGGCATCGAGGTCGTCCCCGTCGTGATCGTCGGGCAGGTGCTGTCGGCGTGGCTGCTCGCCGTGGCGTGCCGCGCCCCGCTGCGCCGCGCCGGGACCGGCGGGCCCGTCTGGCGGGTGGACGCCGGCGCCGCGCTCGGCGGCCTGCTCGTCGCCGCGATCCTCATCCCGTACCAGGTCAGCGCGGTCTCGCCGCTGCCGGTTCCGAACAACCTGCTGCCCGGCCTCGCCGGCATCCTGCTCGGCGCGCTCGCGGCGATCGCCGCGGCGCGCGGCGGTCCGCTGCCGGCCCGCGCCCCGCTGAGGGCCCTCACCGCCGGCGCCGCCGCGCTGGTGCTGCTGGCCGGCACCCTCGTGTTCACCGTGGCCGCGCCGGACGGCGAGGCCCCGGCGGCGCCCGCCGCGGGGCAGGTGCGGGTGCTCAGCTACAACATCCACGACGCGGTCAACCAGTCCGGCCGCCTCGACCCGGAGGGCGTCGCCCGCGTCATCGAGGGGCAGCGCGCGCAGGTCGTCCTGCTGCAGGAGGCCGGGCGCGGGTCGCTGCTGTCCGGCACCACCGACGTCGCCGTGTGGCTGTCGCGGCGCCTCGGCATGAAGCTGATCTGGGGCCCCGCCGCCGACGGCCAGTTCGGCAACGCGATCCTGACGTCGCTGCCGGTGCGCAGCTCCGGGACGGGCCGGATGCCGAAGGGCGACTGGTCGCAGATCCGCGGCTACGTGTGGGCGCGGCTCGCCGTCGGCCCGACCACGGTGGACGTGTGGTCGACGCACCTGGAGGGCGGCGACGACCGGGGCGGCGAGCGGGCCCGGGAGATCGCGGCGCTGCTGCGGGCGTGGGGCGGCGCGCCCCGCACGATCATCGGCGGCGACTTCAACGCGGGCCCGGGCAGCCCGGAGCTGACCGCGATGACCGACGGCACCGACCTGCGCAACACCGCGATCGGCGGCGAGCAGTACCCGACCAGGTCCGACGGCACCAGCACCGACTGGGTCTTCGGGTCGGACGGCGTGCTCGTCACCGACTACGACGTGCCCGAGTCCGACGCCTCCGACCACTACCCGGTCGCGGTGACCGTCCGGATCGGCCGGTGAGCGGACGCGGGCGGCGCCTGCCCCTAGGGTCGGGACATGAGTGAAGCGAACCGGGGGCGCGAGGGGGCGGCTGCCCGCGAGGTGACGGCGCATGAGCGCTGAGACGGTCGCGATCGAGCGGGCGGCCCCTGCGGACGCGGGGGAGATGATGACCGTGCAGCGGGCCGCCTACGTCACGGAGGCCCAGCTGTACGGCGACCCGTTCATCCCCCCGCTGGTGGAGTCGGCCGAGCAGCTGCGCAAGGTGCTGGCCGGGGACGCCGTGGTCCTGAAGGCGGTCATGGACGGCCGCCTCGTCGGCGCCGTCCGCGCCCAGTTCAGCGACCGCACGTGCCTGGTCGGGCGGCTCGTCGTGGCCCCCGACCTGCAGCGCCGCGGCCTCGGGCGGCGCCTGATGACGGAGCTGGAGGACGAGATCGCCGGGCGCGCCGACGCGTGCGTGCTGTTCACCGGCCACCTCAGCGAGGCGAACGTGCGCCTGTACCGGCGGCTCGGCTACTCCGAGACCCATCGGGAGCGCGTCGCCGCGCACCTCACCCTCGTCCACATGCGCAAGACCCTCGTCCCCGCCGGGACCGCCTAGCCGCCGGAACCCCTCGGCCGCCGCACCGCTAGGGTGAGTCCCGTGCTGAAAGTGGGACTCACCGGCGGGATCGGTTCGGGCAAGAGCGAGGTGTCGAGGCGGCTCCGCGGTCACGGCGCGGTCGTCATCGACGCCGACAGGATCGCCCGCGAGGTGGTCGAGCCGGGCACCCCGGGTCTCGCCGCCGTGGTGGCGGAGTTCGGCGAGGACGTGCTGCTCCCTGACGGCACCCTCGACCGGGAGAAGGTCGGCCGCATCGTGTTCGCCGACCCGGACCGGCTCGCCGCACTGAACGCGATCGTCCACCCGCTGGTGGGGGAGCGGATGCAGGAGCTGATGGACGCCGCCCCCGCGGACGCGGTCGTCGTCTACGACGTCCCCCTCCTGGCGGAGAACGGCCTGGCCGGCATGTACGACGAGGTCGTCGTCGTGGACGCGCCCGAGGAGGTCCAGCTCGACCGCCTCGTCGCCCGCCGCGGCATGACGGAGGAGGACGCCCGCGCCCGCATGGCCGCGCAGGCGTCCCGCGCCGACCGCCGCGCCGTCGCCACCCACGTCATCGACAACTCCGGCACCCTCGCCGACCTGAAGACCCAGGTCGACGCGCTCTGGGCCTCGCTCACCGGCCGCGCCGCCTCCTAGAACGGGGCGTCGAGGGGGAGGCGGCGGACCTCGGGGAGGTAGGCGTCGAGCTCGCCCGGCTCGAAGCGGCACAGGCCCACGGCGTACCAGAACTCGGCGGTGGCGTTGCCCTCCCACTTGTAGCGTCCGTCGGGGGCCAGGGCGGCCCAGCCCTCGGCCAGGCCGAGGAGGGTGGCGCGGCGCGCGGGGGCGGTGCGGTCGGTGACGTCCCACAGGATGACGGCGCCGTCGTCGCCCGCGGTGGCGAGCAGGGAGCCGTCCGGGCTGAACGCCGCGGACCAGACGCGGCGGGTGTGGCCGGTGAGGGTGTGCAGGAGCCGCCCGTCGGACGGGTCCCAGAGGCGCACGACGAGGTCGTCGCCCGCGCTGGCGAGCATCGCCCCGGACGGGTGGAACGCGGTCGTCCACAGGCGCCCGGTGTGCTCGGTGAGGGTGTGCAGGAGGTCGCCCGTGGACGGGTCCCAGAGGCGGACGGTCCCGTCGTTGCCGGCGCTGGCGAGCGTTTCCCCGGACGGTGAGAACGACACCTGGTACACGCGGTCGCCGTGGCCCCGCAGCGCGGCGGAGAGTTCGCCCGTGCTGGGGCTCCAGAGGCGGACGACGCCGTCGTCGCAGCCGGTGGCGACCAGGGCGCCGCCGGGCTGGAAGTCGATGGAGCGGACGCGGCCCCGGTGGTCGGCGAGGTTGACGATCTCGCGGCCGCTCGTCCAGTACCAGAGCCGGACGGAGTCGTCGTCGTTGGCGGTGGCGAGGACGTCCCCGGACGGCGCGAACGCCTGCGCCCAGACGTGGTCGGTCTCGACGTTCAGTTCGCGTTCGAACGTGCCCGTCCCGGCCTGCCACAGGTGGACGCCGCCGTCGTTGGTGGCGGTGGCGAGCTGCGAGTCGCGGGTGTTGAACGCCGCGGAGGTGAGGTTGTCGGCGACGCCGCGCAGCTCGCGGATCATCCGGCCGGTGCGCGGGTCCCAGAGCCGGACCAGGCCGTCGTTGCCGCTGGCGGCGAGCATGCCGCCGTCGGGGCTGAACGCCACGCCGGTGACGCGGCGGCCGTGGCCGCGCAGCACGACGCGGCACTGCCCGGTCTCGGCGTCCCACAGCCGCGCCGTGCCGTCGTTGCTGCTGGTGGCGAGCTGGGAGCCGTCCGGGCGGAACGCGAACGGCCACACGGCGCCGCGGTGCCCGGCCAGTTCGAGGCGCTGCCGGCCGGTGAGCGGGTCCCACAGGCGGACGGACCCGGCGCTGTCGGCGGTGGCGAGGCGGCCGCCGTCCGGGCTGAAGCCGGCCTGGTAGATCCCTCCGCCGTGGCCGGTGAGGGCGCCGCGCTGCCGTCCGTCCTCCCAGATGCGGACGGACCCGTCGGTGTCGCCGGTGACCAGGAGGGCCCCGTCCGGGTGGAACGCGATGGCGTAGACGCGGCCGGTGTGGCCGAGGAGCTCTTGGCGGATCTCGCCGGTGCGGATGTCCCAGAGCCGGACGACGCCCGCCTCGTCCCCGGCGGCCAGCAGGGAGCCGTCAGGATGGAACACGGCGCGGAACACCGCGCCGTGGTGGCCGGCCAGCTCCCGGCGCAGCGCGCCGGTGGCGAGGTCCCAGACGCGCAGCGTGCCGCCCGCGTCACCGGTGACCATGAGCGAGCCGGCGGGGTCGAACACGGCGGTGTAGACGGGGGCGGTGTGCCCGGGCAGCTCGTGCAGGAGCCGGCCGGACACGGTGTCCCACACTCTGAGGGTTCCGTCGGCGGCGCCGGCGGCGACGAGGTCGCCGCCCGCGGGGGAGCGTCCCCCGACGACCAGGGGCCACACGCCGTCGGGGTGGACGGCGAAGGTGTGCGCGGTGTGGCCGGTGGCGAGGTCCCACAGGCGGACGGAGCCGTCGGCGGACCCGCTCGCCAGGAGGCCGCCCGCACCGTCGAAGGCGACCGCGTAGGCGCGGTCGGTGTGCCCCTGGAGGTTGCGCAGCGGCGTGCCCGTGACGGCGTCGCAGACGAGGACGCCGCCGTCCTCGCTGCCGATGGCAAGGACGGAGCCCGCGGGGCTGTAGGCGAGCGGCTGGGGGAGGCGGCTGGTCTGGAAGTGGAAGCCGTAGGGGACGCCCACCGCGGCCGGCGCGACCTGGATGTCGATCGGGCGGCCCGGCGCGATCGCCGCCTCGCGCAGTTCGGGGGCGGCCGCGACGCGGTCGGGGAGCGCGGCGTCGACGAGGGCGGCGCGGGTCCAGCGGCTGCCCTCGACGGCGACGTCCCGCAGGTCGGCGCGGGCGAGGCGGGCCCGGGACAGGTCGGCGCCGCGCAGGTCGGCGCCGGTCAGGGTGGCCTCGTCCAGGCGCGCCCCGGCGAGCGAGGCGTCGCGCAGGACGGCGCGCGAGAGGTTCGCGCCCACGAGCTGGGCGTCGGTGAGGTCGGCGCCGGTGAGGTCGACCTCCTGGAGGTCGCGGTAGGACAGGTCCTCGCCCTGCAGGCGGGCGCCGCGCAGGTCGGTGTGGGCGGGGGTGCGCAGCCGCGTCGTGATGCGGATCGCGTTGGCGCGGGCGATGTCGTCGGCCTCGGGGTCGGCGAGCACCCGGGCCGTCCATTCCTGGCAGGCGCGGGTGTCGGCGAGGTCGCAGAGGAAGTCGACGGCGAGCTGGGTCAGGGCGCGGCGGCCGAGGGCGGCCGGTTCCTCGCCCTTGGCGAACTCGTCCGCGATGTGCCGGGCGACGAGCCACTCCATGACGGACGTGTGGATGAAGCCGAACAGGCCTTCGGGGGTGCGCACGAGCAGGCTCCCGGCGCCGACGGCGTGGGTCACCTGGTGCGGCGACATCCGTCCCCCGGCGAGCCCGGTGAGGGCGTCGGCGACGTCGGCCAGCTCGGCGAGCCGCAGGAACTGCTCGTTGCCCTCCCACAGCCGCAGCGCGAGCGTCCCCACGGCCTGCCACATGTCGTCGACCTCCAGCCCGGAAGGCCCGCCCGCGCCGCCGACCCGCTCGGCCTCGTACGCGAGCCAGGACGACAGGATCTCCTGGTAGAGGTCGGCGGGGCTGACGGCGCGGCGCGCCTGCGCGACCGCGCGCAGCCGCTCCTCGGGCAGGTCGGCGATGAACGACAGCATCCGCGGGTTGGACGTGAGCGCCAGCAGCTCCTCGATCCCGGCCAGCAGGGTCAGCCGGTCCTCGGCGGCGTCCTCGTCGCCGTACCGGTTCACCAGGTACGAGCGGACCTGCGGGGGCGTGAACTCCTCCAGGGAGAGGACGCGGCGGTGCGGCAGGACGCCGACCTTCTCGCCGAGGGCGGTGAGCACCTGCGCCTGGGACTTGAAGTGCTGCGTCCGGCTCGCCACGACGATCTTCGCCTTGTCCTGGGCGGCCTGCAGCAGCGTGTCGAGGTGGTCGGCGGCCCGGTCGTAGGTCATCCGCGTCACCAGCTCGTCGAACCCGTCGAAGAGCAGGACGATGCGGCCCTGGCGGAGCATGTAGTGGAACGCCTTGAGGTCGATCAGCTCCTCGCCGTGGTTGGCCAGGTGCGCGGCGACCAGGCCGTCCACGGAGTGCGCCTTGTCGAGCGCCCGCAGCTCGATGAGGATCGGGACGACGTGCGGCAGCTCCTCCGGGATGCGGCGGGCCAGCTCCCGCAGGGCGAAGGTCTTGCCGCGGCCGAAGTCGCCGAGCAGCAGCAGGAACCGCCCGTGGTCGGCGGCCAGCAGCCGCAGCATCTCGCCGACCACGTCGTCGTGGACGTCCGCGCCCGACCGGCGCCCGTCGCCGGGGCCGCTCTCCGGGAGGAACCGGTCGAGCTCCCGGTAGCGCTGGGGGACGTACAGGGCCGGCGGGTAGAGCCCGCCGGCGGACAGCCGCCCCGTCTGGGCCGCGACGTACTCCGAGAGGTCGACCAGGCCCTGGAACTCGGTGAGGCTGCGCACCCGGATGCCGCGGCGCAGCGCGTCGTCGCGCAGGGACCGGGCCGGGGCCGGCCCCAGGTACACCAGTTCCGAGCCGTGGTCGGTGCCGTCGGCGTGCACGTGCCGGACGAACGCGTCCACGTCCGCCTCGGTCACCTGCCCCACGTGGGCGCCGATGCGGTACTGGCGGACGAAGCCGTCCTCCAGGTGGGTGAGCAGGAGGTGCGGCGGGTCGGAGCGGCCGTCCTCGCGCGCGGGCGGGACGACGCGCCGGATGGTGGCGCGCTCGAAGCGCGTCTCGCACGCCTCCGTCAGGCGGTCGAGCAGGCGCTCCGTGGGATCGGGGACGGGGTCGGCGGTGCCGTCGCCGCCGGGCCCGAGTTCGGGGGAGGGAGGTGCGGGAGGGGTCTGCGCGAGGGGCGGCGGGAACGTTCCGCCCACGGCCGTCCAGGACCGTTCGAGGCGTTCCGGGCCGCGCCTGGCGGCGTCCTCGGGGATCCAGCGCTCCAGCCCGTCACCGCGCACGACGACGAGCTGGTGCCGGCCGGGGCCCAGCGCCGGGACGCACGGGACGTCGCCGGTGGCCAGCACGGGGACGGCGCCGTACTCCGACTCGGTCCCCTGGAAGAACAGGTTGATGTGCGCGGCGAGGAGCGTCTCCACCGTCTCGGGATCGCGCAGCGCGCCCGGCTCGCCCGCGATGGGCGTGTGCTCGACGGCGCCGAGGCGCAGCCAGCCCTCGTCCTCGAAGTGCCGCAGCCGCTGGTTGAACCATGCGGCCTGCGCCTGGCCGACGCGCCCGTAGCGGTCCTCCTCGCGGTGGGACTGCGGCAGCGTCGAGTTGAGCCCCGCCACCACGACCTTCAGGTCGGGGACGGGGAACAGCGTCCACGGCTGGGCGCTGTCGAAGATGAGCGCGTCGATGCCCTGGTAGAACTCCTTGAACAGGCCCGCGAAGTGCCGCCACTTGGGCCAGTACGGCGGCTGCGGCTCGATGTCGTCGGCCTCGCAGCTGGAGAAGTACGCCTGGCAGGCCGCGCGGGTGACGTCGTGGGTGCCGGGCACCACCACGACGCGCTGCGCCTCCAGCCCCAGCAGCGCGCGCAGGCTCGTCAGGAAAGACAGCGCCTCGGCGAACTCCTTGCGGCTTCCCGAGTGGGTGAGGTTCCCGGTGACGACGAGCAGGTCGGGCCGCGGCACTCCGGCGTCGGCCAGCCGCGTCACGTCGCTCCAGATCCGGTCCTGCAGCTCCACCGCGGTGGTCGGCTCGCCGGGCTCGGCCAGCGTCCGGCCGAAGCGGGGACCGGAGACGTGCAGGACGGTCAGGTGCTCGCGCGGCTCGTGCCCGGTGTCGGCCGCGGGGAACGCGGGCGCGGCGACGGGCGCCCGCCGGGCGGGCCGCTCTCCGGCCGGCCCGGGCCGGCCGCCCCCGCCCCCGCCTCCGGGTCCGTCAGTCTCCTCCAGACGGCCTATCAGCGGTTCCCGGCCACCGGGAAGCGGCCCGGGGCGGTTCTGCCCGGCTCCGGGGAAGCCAGGGCCGTCGAGGGGGCGCGCGTGGCCGGCGAGGGCCTCCTGGATCCGGCGCGTCAGCAGCCGCCGCGCCTCGTCCGGGTCGTCCACCCCCACCAGGTCCACGTAGGTGATCGTGGAGAGCAGGCCGTCGATCGGGCAGTCCTCGATGCGGACCGTGACCAGCTTGCGCGCCGGGTCGTCCGGGTCGGCCCGCAGCGCCGCCATCCACTCCATCCGCCCGTACCGCGAGCGCAGGTAGTTGCGCGACAGCACCGCCACCACGACCTTGGCCTCCGACAGGCCCCGGTCCATGTAGTCGATGAAGTTGGTCCCGGGCACGAAGTCCCACGCCTGCATCATCGTGCGGTGCCCGGCGGCCTCCAGCTGCCAGGCGATCCACGACGCCCACCGTTCGTCGGCCGGCGAGTAGCTGATGAAGAAGTCGGTCGGGCGCTCCTGGGGGTGGCCGGGGGTCGTCATGGCGCCAGTATCGCGCGGAGCACGGCCGGAACGCAGTCATCCGGCCGCCTGTGGAATCATGACGCGCGTGCCGCCCCCTCCGACCGAGGCCCTCCGCCGCGCCGCGGGCTCCCTGGGCGTCCTCGACTGGATCCGCATCGCCGTCCTGGGGCTCGGTCTGGTGTTCGTCGCCACCGGCCTGCTGCCCGCCGACACGGCCCGCTCCAGCGTCGGACGGATCGCGCCCCTGCTGCTCTTCCTGTTCAGCGTCATCATCCTGGCGGAGCTGACCAAGGAGGCAGGGGTCTTCGACGCGATCGCGCAGCGGATGGCCCAGGCCGGCCGCGGCAACTACGCCGCGCTGTTCCTGCTGTGCGTGGCGTTCGCGTCGCTCACCACCGTCTTCCTCAACCTGGACACGACCGCGGTACTGCTGACCCCCGTCATGCTGGCCCTTGCGGCGCGCGCGCGGATCGCGACCCTCCCGCTGGCCATGACGACGGTGTGGCTGGCCAACACCGCGAGCCTGCTCCTCCCGGTGTCCAACCTGACCAACCTACTCGCCGCCGACCGCGTGGCGCTGGAGACCCGGGCGTTCGCCGCGCGCATGTGGGCGCCGCAGCTGGCGGTCCTGGCCGTGTCCATGGTCCTGC
>NZ_JBEZJP010000254.1:0-11693 GCF_040653175.1 Actinomadura sp. NPDC048032 | reverse complement strand
GAGCGCGCGAAGGACTTCCTTTCAAAGATCCTCACGCACTGAGCCGCGGGGCTCCGGCAGAGAGCAGAGGTAGGACGAGTATGCGAGTACGTCGTTTCGGCGCCCTCATCGGGGCGGGGATGGCGCTGTCGCTGGCGCTCAGCGCGTGCGGCAGCGACACCGAGAAGACCGAGGCCAAGACGGTCGTCCAGAAGGCCAAGGACGACAAGAAGCTGACCATCGGCATCAAGTTCGACCAGCCGGCGCTCGGTCTGAAGAAGCCCGACGGCAGCTTCGACGGCTTCGACGTCGACGTCGCCAAGTACATCGCGAAGTCGCTCGGCGTCCCCGAGAACGGCATCACGTTCAAGGAGACGACCTCCGCCAACCGCGAGTCGTTCCTCGGCGGCGGGCAGGTCGACCTCGTGGTCGCCACCTACTCCATCACCGACGCGCGCAAGTCGCAGGTGACCTTCGGCGGGCCGTACTACGTCGCCCACCAGGACACGATGGTCAAGGCCGACAACAGCAGCATCAAGAAGGCCACCGACCTCAAGGGCAAGAAGCTCTGCAAGGCGGCCGGCTCCAACTCCTTCCGCCGCATCACCGAGGGCCCGCCGGACGGCAAGCTCAACATCAAGGGCGTCACGCTGGTCGACGCCTCCAGCTACTCCGAGTGCGTGAGCAAGCTGAAGTCCGGCGCCCTGGACGCGGTCAGCACCGACGACCTGATCCTGGCCGGCTTCGCCAACCAGCAGAAGGGCTCGTTCAAGGTCATCAACGACCCCTTCACCGACGAGAAGTACGGCGTCGGCCTGAAGAAGGGCGACACCGAGACCTGCGAGGCCGTCAACAAGGCCATCTCCCAGATGTACTCCGACGGCACGGCCAAGACCCTGCTGGAGAAGCACTTCGCGGGCACCGGGCTCAAGCTCGTCACGACCGCCCCGCAGATGGAAGGCTGCGCCTGATCCAGGGCCGCGACTGACGCCCGTCACGCCGGCGCGTCCCCGACCAGCATCGCCCGGGGACGCGTCGGCCTGGCCTGACTCCCGCTGGAACGTGATGAAACAGCTGAGCAATGTTTGACTTCAGCCCGTTCTTCGACAACTTCGACGAGATCCTCCAAGGGTTCTGGGCGACCCTGCGCCTCGCGGCCGCCGCGGCGGTGCTGTCCCTGATCATCGGGACCCTCCTGGCGAGCTTCCGGGTCTCGCCGGTTCCGGTGCTCCGCGCGTTCGGCACGGGCTACGTCAACATCGTGCGCAACACGCCGCTCACCCTGGTGCTGCTGATGTGCAGCCTGGGCCTGAACGACATCCTCGCGCTGAAGTTCTCCGAGAACTCCTCGACGACCTACTACTGGTGGGCGGTCCTCGGCCTGTCGGCCTACACCGGCGCCTTCGTGTGCGAGACCCTGCGCTCGGGCATCAACACCGTCCCGCTGGGGCAGGCTGAGGCGGCCCGTTCGATCGGGCTGACCTTCACCCAGTCCCTCCGGATGATCATCCTGCCGCAGGCGTTCCGGGCGATCATCGCCCCGCTGGGCAGCGTGCTGATCGCGATGATCAAGAACACGACGGTGGCCGCGGCCGCGAGCTACGCCGAGGTCGCGCTGGTCACCAAGACGATCATCGACAAGCCCACGTTCGCCAACGGGGTCATCCCCCTCTTCCTCGGCGTGTCGATCGGCTTCCTGATCCTCACCCTGCCGACCGGATACTTCTTCGGCTGGCTCGCCAAGCGGATGGCGGTGGCGCGATGAGCAAGGAAGCGACCGTTCTCTTCGACATCCCCGGCCCCCGGGCCCGGGTGCGCAACGCGGTCCTGACCGCCGTCGTGTCGGTCGTGTTCGCGGCCGTCATGGCCGCGCTGATCTGGCGCCTCAGCGACAAGGGGCAGTTCGAGGAGAAGCTCTGGACGCCGTTCCTGAAGTGGACGGTGTGGAGGCACCTGCTCCTGCCCGGCCTGATGAACACGCTGAAGGCCGCCGTCGTCGCCACGGTCCTGGCCCTGCTGTTCGGCATCGTGTTCGGGCTGGCCCGGCTGTCGGACCACTGGTGGGTCCGCGTCCCGGCCGGCGCCGTGGTGGAGTTCTTCCGCGGCATCCCGCTGCTGATCCTGATCTTCCTGGCGTTCTTCGTCCCGAACAAGATCAGCCCCGCGATCGCCGAGTCCCAGTTCGGCACCCTGCAGCGCTTCTCGGTGGACTACTTCTTCTCGATCTTCGGAGTGGAGATCAACGCCGGGACGGTCACCGTGCCCGCGTTCGCCGCGGTCGTGTTCGGCCTGACGATGTACAACGGCTCCGTGCTCGCCGAGGTGGTGCGCGCGGGCGTCCTGTCGATCCCGAAGGGGCAGTCGGAGGCCGCCTACTCCATCGGGCTCCGCAAGAACGGCGTCATGCGGCTGGTGCTGCTGCCGCAGGCGATCACGGTGATGATGCCGGCGATCGTGAGCCAGATCGTCGTCCTGCTCAAGGACACCGCGCTCGGGTTCATCATCGCCTACGGCGAGTTCCTGCAGGCCGGCTTCAAGCAGGTGCCGGCGAACTACAGCAACAACGTGCTCCAGGCCGGCATCGTCGTCGCGGTCATCTACATCGCGATCAACATGTCGCTGAGCCGCGTGGCCACGTGGCTGGAGGGGCGCAGCCGCCGCAGCCGCAAGACCGAGGCCAAGACGATGGGCTCGGGCGGCCCCGCTCCCGTCGCCGGGGTCGGGGTGACCCAGCAGACCGTCTGACGGATCCGCTCGTCCGCGAGGGGCGCCGCCGTTCTCCGGCGGCGCCCTCCGCTGTCTCCGGGGCGGGCGAACCCTGATGTTACCGGCGGGTTTCCCGGGGACGAGCTTGTATCTTTCCGAGCTCAAACGGCCCGTCATGGCCCCAACCGATCCCCGTATGCGGGACGATTCCTGTTATGACCGCTCGTGCGACCCTTCCCTACGGCTCATGGCCTTCACCCATCTCTGCGGCCGATGTCGCCCGCGCCCGGCTGCGCCTCAGCTTCCCCACCGTCGCGGGCGACGACGTGTGGTGGCAGGAGACGCGGCCTGAGGAGGGCGGACGGGCCACGGTCGTCCATCTGAAGGACGGTCATCGCACCGAGCTGCTGCAGGCCCCGTGGGACGCGCGCACCCGCGTCCACGAGTACGGCGGCCGGTCCTACCTGCCGGTCCGCACCGGCGCGGGGTGGTCCGTCGTGTTCTCCAACTACGAGGACCAGCGGCTGCACCGGCTCGACGAGGGCGACCCGAAGCCGTACCCGCTGACACCCGAGCCCGCCGTTCCGGCGGGCCTGCGGTACGCCGACTACGTCCTGTCCCCGGACGGGACGGAGGTCTGGTGCGTCTGCGAGGGCCACATCGCCGAGCCCGCGGCCCCCGAGGCCGAGCAGGGCGCCGAAGAGCAGCCCGCCACGGGCATCCGGCGCGCCATCGTCGCCGTCCCGCTGGACGGCAGCGCCGCCGGCGACGCCGGCGCGATCCGCGAGCTGGTCTCGGGCGCGCAGTTCTACGCGGGCCCCGTGCCGTCCCCCGGCGGAGGGCACCTGGCGTGGGTGCAGTGGAACCACCCCCGCATGCCGTGGGACGGCACCGAGGTGCGCGTCGCGGCGATCGAGGACGGCGCGGTGGTCTCGCCCCGCACCGTCAAGGGCGGCCTCACCGAGTCGGCCCTGGCGCCGCTCTGGCGCGACGACGAGTCCCTGTACGTGATCTCCGACTGGCCCGGCTGGTGGAACATCTACCAGGTCGGCCTGCACGGGGAGTCCGCGCAGGCGCTCTACCCGGCCGAGGAGGAGTTCGCCGCGCCGCTGTGGCAGCTCGGCGGCATGCCGTACGCGCTGCTCGGCGACGGGCGCCTCGCCGTCCTGCACGGCGAGGGCGACATGCGGCTCGGCGTGTACGACACCGACACCCTCGACCTCGTCGACCTGGAGGTCCCCTACGAGCACTGGGCGCCGCAGCTGTCCACGGACGGCTCGACGATCGTGGGGATCGCCGGCGGCCCGGACCTGCCGGCCTCGGTGGTGCGGGTCGACACCACCACCGGGCGCGTGGAGGGGCTGCGCCGGGAGCGGGCGGAGGTGCCCGACGTCGCGTACCTGTCCCGGCCGCGCGCCGAGCGCCTGGAGGGGCCGTTCGGCCGCCCCGTCCACGCCTACGTGTTCCCGCCGACCAACCCGGAGGCGGCCGGGCCGGACGACGAGCTGCCGCCCTACGTGGTGTTCGTGCACGGCGGGCCCACCGGGCGCGTGTCGACGGTGCTCGACATGGAGCGCGCGTACTTCACCAGCCGCGGCATCGGCGTGATCGACGTCAACTACGGCGGGTCGGCCGGCTACGGCCGCGCCTACCGGGAGCGGCTGCGCCGCCAGTGGGGCGTGGTCGACGTCGAGGACGCCGTCGCCGCCGCCCGCGCCCTCGTCGACGGCGGCATCGCCGACCCGGCGCGGCTGGCGATCCGCGGCGGCTCGGCCGGGGGCTGGACGACGCTCGCGGCGATCACGCAGACCGACGTGTTCAAGGCCGCCACGTCCTACTTCGGGATCAGCGACCTGCAGCGCTTCGCCGAGAGCACCCACGACTTCGAGTCCCACTACCTGTTCGGCCTCATCGGCCCCCTCCCCGGATTCGAGCGCGCCTACGAGGAGCGCTCGCCGATCAACCGCGCCGACCGCACGGCCTGCCCCGTCCTGCTCCTGCAAGGGCTGAGCGACCCGATCGTGCCGCCGGACCAGTCCGAACGGTTCGCGCAGGCGCTGGCCGAGAAGAAGATGCCGTACGCCTACCTCACCTTCGAGGGCGAGTCGCACGGCTTCCGCAAGGCCGACACGGTGATCCGCTGCCTGGAGGCGGAGCTGGCGTTCTACGGCCAGACCCTCGGGTTCGAGCCGCGCGGCGTCGAACCCGTCGACCTCACGATCGGCTGATCAGGGAACGATGTAGGAGGAGATGTCGAGCAGCGTGTGGTCGGCCCGGAAGAACGACACCGTGTCCCCTGAGGTGTTGTTCAGGAAGCCGACCGTCAGGCCGTTGTAGTAGGCGTCGGGGCGGTTCGTGCCGGGGCCGACGTAGACGCGCAGCAGGCTGCCCGGCGGGATCACGTATCCGGGGCCGATCCGCATCAGGTTGCTCGCCTGGTCGCGCAGGTAGCCGCCGCTCACGTCGACCGGCCTGGACGTCGTGTTGCGCAGCACCACGTGCTCGCTCTTCTCCGGCTGGGCGTCGTCGCCGCTCGGGTCGGGGAAGACGCTGTCGATCACCACGCCGTTCGCGCCGGGGAAGGGCCTGCGGCCGTCGAGGATCCGCCGGGTGGTGGCGGGGAAGTTCGTCGCGAGCCAGTCGTAGCCCTGGTTCGCCCCCATGGAGACCTCGGCCGGGCTGTCCACCGGGTCGCTGAACACCTTCAGGCCCTTGGCGTGCGCGCGCCTGACGTCGTCGGCGCTGGTCGCCCTGGGGTGGGCGTACACGCTGACCGTCCAGCCCGCCAGAGCGGCCAGCTCGTCGTCGGAGAGCATCTTCCCGCCGGTCAGGTAGGACAGCTGGACCTTGGGCGCGGACGCGTGGAACTCCTTGAGCGCCTCCTGGTCGCGCGAGTGGACCTGCACCCGGTAGGCCCCCGACCTGAGCGTGCCGCCGTCGGTGAGGCCCGCCGCGTTCAGCTCCCCGGCGAGCAGCGTGGCGATCCCCGGGCTGTTGGCGGGCGCCTTCAGCTCCAGGCTGAGCCCGGTGTCCCTGTCCCTGACGGCGAGCAGCTCCTTCAGGGTGGGCACCCGCTGGCCCGCGTACCGGGCGTCGAACCAGGACCCGGCGTCCAGCTTCTTGATCTCGGCCAGCGTGAACTGGCCCACCCTCCACGGCGCCCGGTCGGGGAAGACCTGCTCGACGTCGGTGGTCCGGGCGAGGGTGTCGTCGTGCACGAGCACGATCTGCTTGTCGGCCGTGAGCTGCACGTCGCCCTCCAGCACGTCGGCCCGGTCACGGACCCCGTCGCGGTAGGACGCGAGCGTCTCCTCGGGGGCCTGCCCCGGCGACCCGCGATGCCCGACGATCACCGCGTGCTCCCGCTTCTCCGCGGCCTGCGGCGCGGCCTGGGCACTGCCCGCGAAGGCGAGGGCGGCGGCCAGCACGGCCCCGCCCCCGCCCCCGATCATGGCGATCCTGTTCACGCGATCCTCCCGCCTGGAAATGACTTGATCATCACCGCGGGAGCTTGCGAACACCAGACCGGCCGCTTAATTTCCCCCAAACCCCAACGAACCGACCGGTCGCCGGATCGCCGCCGGTCAGCGGGCGAACTCGATCGCCCGGGACTCCCGGACGACCGTGACGCGGATCTGGCCGGGATAGGTCAGCTCGTCCTCGACCTGCTTGGCGATGTCGCGGGCGATCACCTGCGCCTGGATGTCGTCGACCGCGTCGGGCTTCACCATCACCCGGATCTCGCGACCCGCCTGCATCGCGAAGACCTTCTCCACGCCCTCGTGCCGGTCGCGGGCGATCTCCTCCAGCCGCTCCAGCCGCTTGACGTAGGCCTCCAGCGACTCGCGGCGCGCCCCCGGCCGGCTGCCGCTCACCGCGTCGGCGGCCTGGGTGAGCACGGCCTCCACGGTCCGGACCTCGACCTCGTTGTGGTGCGCCTCGATCGCGTGGACGACGTCCTCGTGCTCGCCGTAGCGGCGGGCGATCTCGGCGCCGATCAGCGCGTGGCTGCCCTCCACCTCGTGCGTGAGCGCCTTGCCGATGTCGTGCAGCAGCGTGCACCGCTTGGCGACCTCCACCGGCAGCCGCAGCTCGCCCGCCATGATCCCCGCGATGTGCGCGGACTCGATCAGGTGCTTGAGCACGTTCTGCCCGTAGGACGTCCGGTACCGCAGCTGGCCGAGCAGCGCGATCAGCTCCGGATGCATGTCGGCGATGCCGACCTCGACCAGGGCGTCCTCGCCGGCGCGGACGCACAGCTGCTCGACGTCGCTGCGGCTGCGCTCGTAGATCTCCTCGATCCGCTGCGGGTGGATCCGGCCGTCCAGGACGAGCTTCTCCAGCGTCAGGCGCCCGACCTCGCGCCGCACGGGGTCGAAGCAGCTCAGCAGAACCGCCTCCGGCGTGTCGTCGATGATGAGGTTCACGCCCGTGGTGGTCTCGAAGGCGCGGATGTTGCGCCCCTCGCGGCCGATGATGCGGCCCTTCATCTCGTCGCTCGGCAGGTGCAGGACCGACACCACCGACTCGGCCGTCTGCTCGCTGGCGACCCGCTGGATCGCCAGCGTCACGATCTTGCGGGCGCGCTTGTCGCCCTCCGCCCTGGCCGCGTTCTCGATCTCCCGGACGATCGGGATCGACTCCCGCTTCGCCTGGTTCTCGATCGCCGCGACGAGCTCGCCCTTGGCCTGCTCGGCGGTCAGCCCGGCCGCCTGCTCCAGGACCTTGCGGCGCTCCTCGGCGATGCCGTCGAGCTCCTGCCCGCGGGCCTCCAGCGCCTTCTTGGTCTCGGCGAGCCGCCCCTGCCACTCCTCCAGGCGGCGCACCTCGGTGTCGAGCCGCTGCTCCCGCTCGGCGAGCCGCGCCTCCCGGCGCTCCAGGTCCTCCCGGACGGTGCGGAGGTCGTCCCGGAGGGTCCGGCCCTCCTCGTCGAGCTCGGCGCGCCCAGCGGCGGCTGCTTGCTGCGCCTCACGCTCGGCCTTCTCCAGGACGGCCCGCGCGTCCTTCGCGGCCCTCTCCCTGATCTCGTCCGCCTCGCCCTGCGCCCGGGCCATCTCGGCCGCGGCCCTCCCGGGCGTGCCGGGGCGCCGCACCAGAACGATCACGAGAGCGACCAGGGTCACCAGCAGCGCTGCACCCAGCAGGACGCTCTCCATGAGGCAGATCCTTCCTCGCCGCGGGCCCGTCCGGAGTACAGGCCCTGCCTAGCGAGGACTTACTCGCGCGCGCGGATGCACGACATCGCGGGACGGCGCGGCTGCGCGCCCCGGCGATCCGGCCGAATCCGGTCGACGAAGCTGTCCTTTATGCCTCTCAGCTGCTGGAACGTGCTCGGTCGTATGGCAATCCGCGAGACGCGGAGTAACTCCTCACTGCCGTAACGGTAAGCGGCACAGAGGTAATGAGCAAGCAAACGACGGGCATTCCGGACTAACCGAACGTCGGCGTGACTCCTTCCTTACCGCCTCCCCTGACCCCCGTCCCCCGCTCCGACCTGCACCATCACACCGTCACCCGACCCCGCCCCCCGGCCCCCTTCCGGACACCGCCCCACCACCCCCGGCGTGTCGCCCCCACCCGCAAGACCCACCCGACCGGTCAGTCACCACCGGCAGCAAATCCTTCGGGTCGGCGCCACCGCTGGCCGAGGCACTCCCTGGGCCCTGCGAGACACAACGAGCCGGTCAGCCGCCCAGGAGTGGGGAGCCCCTCGGGGGTGCGGCTCTTCACGGCCGACGGTCACGCGGCCCTTTCCAGCACCGGGAAACGGTCTGAGGACGCCTCCCGCTCCCCGGAGTCCCCGGCCCGCCGCGGGGCGGCGGTGTTTTCTTTGGTGCCTTGCGCGGTGTGGCGGGTCGGTCAGTCGGGAGAGGCTGGGAGGGCTTCGGGGTCGGTGCCCTCTTCTGCCAGGGCTTCCTTGACCACTCGGTAGGCCAGGGCGGGTGAGTAGCCCCTGCGAGCGAGCATGCCGACCAGGCGGCGCATGCGTTTGGCCGGGTCGGCGCCTCGGGTGGACGGGAGCTTGCGGGCGACCAGGGCGCGGGCCGTCTGCTCCTCCTGGTCGGGGGCCAGGGTCTCCACGGCGTCGTTGACGGTCTCGTTGGCAACGCCCCGGCGGCGGAGCTCGGCGGCGAGGGCCCGCTTGCCCAGGCCTCGGCCGGCGTGCCTGGACTGGACCCATGCCTGGGCGAAGGCCTCGTCGTCGATGAGGCCGACGTCGGTGAAGCGGCCCAGGACGCGTTCGGCGACGTCGTCGGGGATGTGCTTGCGCTGGAGGGCCTCCGCCAGCTGGGCCCGGGTGCGGGGGGAGGCGGACAGGAGGCGCAGGCAGATCTCGCGCGCCTTCGCCTCTGGGCCGTTCTCGCCCGCGGCCGTCACGGGGAGCCGGCGGGGGCGGGGGCCATGGGAGCGGCGGCGCCATCGGGGAAGTTCCGGGCACCGGTCGTGCGGTGCCGGGTAAGGCGCCGCCGCCCTGCATACGAGATCATCGCTTACTCTTCGTCAAGAGTCACCCGTCTCGGCGGATTTCTTGTCAGGAATCACCCGTTTTGGCGGCCTTGGCGCCCCTTTTCGCGGCGGGGGCCTTGACCGGGGCGGGAGCGGGAGGCTCGGGCGCGGCGCCGGCGGCGCCCGCGGCGGCGGGCTCGGCCTCCTTGTCGACCTTCGGGCCGATGCCGAGCTTCTCCTTGATCTTCTTCTCGATGCCGTCGGCCAGGTCGGGGTTGGCCTTGAGGAAGTTGCGGGCGTTCTCCTTGCCCTGGCCGAGCTGGTCGCCGTCGTAGGTGTACCAGGCGCCGGACTTGCGGACGAAGCCGTGCTCCACGCCGAGGTCGATCAGGCCGCCCTCGCGGCTGATGCCCAGGCCGTAGAGGAGGTCGAAGTCGGCGACGCGGAAGGGCGGGGCCATCTTGTTCTTGACGACCTTGACGCGGACGCGGTTGCCGACGGCCTCGGTGCCGTCCTTGAGCGTCTCGATGCGGCGGACGTCGAGGCGGACGGAGGCGTAGAACTTCAGCGCGCGGCCACCGGTGGTGGTCTCCGGGGAGCCGAACATGACGCCGACCTTCTCGCGGAGCTGGTTGATGAAGATGGCGGTGGTCTTGGTCTGGTTGATGGCGCCGGTGAGCTTGCGCAGGGCCTGCGACATGAGGCGGGCCTGGAGGCCGACGTGGCTGTCGCCCATCTCGCCCTCGATCTCGGCGCGGGGCACCAGCGCGGCGACGGAGTCGATGACGACGATGTCGATCGCGCCGGAGCGGATCAGCATGTCGGTGATCTCCAGGGCCTGCTCGCCGGTGTCGGGCTGGGAGACCAGCAGGGCGTCGATGTCGACGCCGAGCTTGGAGGCGTACTCGGGGTCGAGCGCGTGCTCGGCGTCGACGAAGGCGGCGATGCCGCCCATCCTCTGGATGCTCGCGACGGCGTGGAGCGCGATGGAGGTCTTGCCGGAGCCCTCGGGGCCGTACACCTCGACGACGCGGCCGCGCGGCAGGCCGCCGATGCCGAGGGCGATGTCGAGCGAGATCGCGCCGGTGGGGATCACCTCGACGGGCGCCCGCGCCTCCTCGCCCATCCGCATGACCGACCCCTTGCCGAACTGCCGCTCGATCTGGGCGAGTGCGGTCTCGAGAGCCTTCTCCCGGTCGTTCGCTGCCATGAGATGTCCTTCTCGTTGAGATGTGTCGGCTCTCGGCCGCTGCTTGCGATGTCGAGGGCGACGTTACGGCGGGCCACCGACACTTTCGACCGCGGCGCGGTCCGATGACGCCGCTGCGGGACCCGCCCAGCTTACCGAACATCCGTTCGATCATCGTCCCGCATGCCGATTTGCGGCGGAATCTCCGTGCGATCGATGGTCCCGACCCCGTAACCTGGCGGGGTTGACGGAGGGTTCCAATCATGACGCTGACCGTCCTCTTCTGCGTCGATCCGCTCCATCCCCGGCGCGTTGACCCCCACTTCGCCCGTGAGGCCGCCGCCGTGCGGGACCACTACGGCGAGATCGCACTCATCGACCACGACGCGCTGCGGCGCGGGGACGTCGAGGACGCGGTCGACGCGGCGCCCTCCGACCTGGGCCCGGTCTGGTACCGCGGGTGGATGCTCTCGGCGGAGGAGTACGGCGCGATGGCCGCCGCCCTGAAGCGCCGCGGAACGGTGCTCCTGACGCACCCGGACGACTACCGCCGCGCGCACGAGCTGCCGGGATGGCACGACACGTTCGCGGGGCTGACCCCGCACAGCGTCTGGCGTCCTCTCGGCACCGGCCAGGACCCCGGTCCCCTCGCCGAGCTGGGTGAGCTCGTCAAGCCGCTGCGCGGTGGGCCCGGTGTGGTCAAGGACTACGTGAAGTCGTGCAAGCACGAGTGGGAAGAGGCGTGCTTCGTCCCCGACGTGAAGAACCTCGCGCAACTGCACGACATCGCGGCGAAGATGGTCGCGCTGCGCGACGACCATCTGGCCGGCGGCCTCGTCGTGCGGGAGTTCGAGCAGTACGAGGAGGGCGAGGCGCGCGTGTGGTGGGTGGACGGCGAACCCGCCCTGGTGGGCCCGCATCCCGACAGCCCCGGCGTGGAGCTCGATCCGGACCTGGGCGCGGTGGCCCCCGCCGTCCGCGCCCTGGGGTGCCGGTTCATCACCACCGACCTGGCCCGCCGCGCGGACGGCGCCTGGCGCGTGGTGGAGGTCGGCGACGGCCAGGTCAGCGACCTGCCCTCGTCGGTGGACGCGATGGACCTCTACGCCCATCTCCCCGTGCCCGAATAGCAGTCGCACAGGTGATGTGGCCGTGATCGAACCGGATTAGGGTTTTCGCCGTCTCATCACGTGTGGCCCTCGGCCGCCGATCGATCCCTCCGCGAGAAGGACGTGTTCCCTTGCCCCCTCAGGAGCCCACTCGCCGGCTCAGCTCCCGCGCCGTGAAGGTGGGGATGGTGAGCGCCCTGTCGTTGACCCTCGTCGCCTGCGGTTCCGGTTCGACGACGGCGAGATGCGTGGACCGCAACGCG
>NZ_JBEZJP010000253.1:0-11704 GCF_040653175.1 Actinomadura sp. NPDC048032 | reverse complement strand
ACACCATCGCCGCCGGCGCCGTCCACCGCGCGAAAGAAGTGATCCCCGGGGCGGCGTGCCCCGGGGATCGACCTCAGACCGGCCGGCTCGTCACCGGTCGGTCGTCGTGCTGGGCGCGGCGTCCGCGGAACCCGTGCAGGACGGGTAGTCCTCGAACACCATGCGCGTCAGGTTGGGCCGGCACGCCGAGAGCACGTCGGCCGAGACGTTCACCTTCCAGGCCCCCGAGATCGGCAGCGCCGTCACGTCCAGGTTCCGGAGGGAGTCCTTGTGCGCCGACGCGTACTCCAGGTCGCCCTGGTCCTCGTCGATCGGCGCGAGGACGAGGAACGGACCCTCGGGCCCGTCCTCGAACGCGGCGACGACCTTGCCCGGGCGGACCGAGGTGTCGGAGGCCGTGGCCTCCGGCTGGCTGGTGGACGGCGACGTGGACGGCGTCGCGGTCGCGGTCGTGCTCGGGTCCGCGACGGTGGTCGCGGGCCCGGCGGGGGCGGTCGCCGAGGACGGCGGCCGCTCGTTGTCCGGAGTCCCCGAGGAGGACTGGGAGGAGCATCCGGCGGCCACACCGGCCACGACGAGCGCCGCCGCTACAGCGGTGGCCCTGAGGACCTTGAGTGCGGAACCGAGCCGGATACCGAGAAATACGTTCATGGTTTGTGTGTCAGTTGACAGGTCCGACGCGACGCCGGACACACGTATGCCACTGACCCTTTCGCGAAGGACCGTCCGGCCTCCGGCCGCGTTGACCACCGCTGACCGGATCTGGGAGAGAACCGCATGGTCAAGGCGCACGCCCTCGCCCCGATCCGGCCGGACTCCGGCCGCGGCCGCCTTGCCGAGCGGGCCGGGTCCGGCACGGTAGAGCCCAGCACCCGTGGTGAAGCACGGGGTCTCCTACAACCGACCGGCGCTCGTGAAGCACGAGCGCCCCAACGCAAACCGGGAACAACCATGAAGAGATTCGTCCTGAACGGGCTGCTCGCGATCGTGATCGGCGCCTTCGCCGGCGTGTTCGGCGGAGGGCTCGTCGAGCACCTGTTCCACACCTCCTCCATCGCCGAGATCTTTCACGGCTTCGGCGGCGCTCCGGCGGGGTCCGCCTGCTCCGGCTACATAGCCGACATGGTCGGCCCCGGCGCCTCCGACCGCTTCATCGCCGGCGCCCTCGGCGGCTTCGCCGGTTTCGTCGGCGCGATCGTCCGCGACGCCTACCGCGCCGCCCACGGCGCGGCGAGGCCCAGGGACAACTGCGGGCGCATCGTCGCAGGAGGTCTCGTCTTCGCCGTCGTCGGCGGCGTCGCGGTCCTCGTCGCGGCCGGAGGCTTCGGTCTCCTCGCCGCCTTCACCGTCATCGGCGGCTTCGCCGCCGGCATCGTCGTCGGCGAAGCGTTCGCCGACTTCTGAACGACCCGCGGGGGCCGGGCGACGCCAGGCCCCCGTTCCGTCCCGCCCGGCATGCCTCGAGTGTTCAAACGTACGGCCGCGTCTGTACGAGATAGGGTCGGCGCTGTGGTGCGAGGGGACGTGATCAGCGGCCGGTACCGGCTCGGCGACGAGATCGGCCGGGGCGGGATGGGGATCGTCTGGAAGGCGTTCGACCAGTCGCTGGAACGCCACGTGGCGATGAAGCGGCTCCAGGTCCCGGGTGACCTGGCCGAGGAGGACCGGGACGCCCTCAAGGGCCGGTTCCTGCGGGAGGCTCGCGCCGCCGCGAGGCTGGAGCACCCCGCGATCATCAATGTGTTCGACGTCGTCGACGACGCGGCGGGCCCGTGGATCGTCATGCAGTACGTCCAGGGCCCCTCCCTGGAGGAGATCGTCCGCGACGACGGTCCGGTCCCCGTCGCCAGGGCCGCCCAGATCGGGCTCGCCGTGCTGGAGGCGCTGGACCGCGCCCATGCGGCGGGCATCCTGCACCGCGACGTCAAGCCCGCCAACGTCCTGATCGCCGATGACGGTCGTGTCGTCCTCACCGACTTCGGGATCGCGGCCGTTTCCAACGCCACCGCGTACACCCGGACGGGCGGTTTCGTCGGAACGCCCGTCTTCATGGCCCCGGAACGCTTCCGGACCGGCACGCCGGGCCCGGCATCGGACCTGTGGTCATTGGGGGCGACCCTCTACATGGCGGTGGAGGGCCATCCGCCGTTCCGGGCCGATGAGCTGGAGGTTCTCATCGGCCGGCTCCTCATGGGGGACGACCCCGCGTTCGTCCGGTCCGGCGCGCTGAAGCCGGTCTTGAGAGGCCTCCTGGAAAGAGATCCCGGCAAACGCTGGACCTCGGTGCAGGCCGCGCAGGGATTGAAGGCCGTCCAGGACGGGCGAACTCCGACAAGGCCGCTGGTGAGGAATGCCGGACATGGGAAACCGGGAAAGGGCGCCCTGGCCATCGCGGGCCTTCTCGTCCTTCTCATTCCCCTCGTCATCGTCACGGTGACGGGCGGGGTGAAGCTCCCCTTCCACGGGTCGTCCGACTCGGGTTCGAAGGACGAGTTCGAGTCGATCCCGGACGCCTGTGCCATCCTCAGCGAGGGCCCGGCCCTCAGGGAGACCCTGTCCAACCCCGACGAGAGCGAGATCCTGGACTGGGGCCCCTACCAGAATCATGAAGACGCCGACGCCTGCACGTGGAGCGACGTCGTCACCGAGGACGGCAGTTCCAAGACCGTCGACGGCACGCTCGCGATCCGTGCCTCGCTCCCTCGGAGAGCCACGGTGGCCGACCTGCTGACGTGGACCAAGGTCCCCGGCCTCGGAGACGAGGCGGTCCGGAAAAGTCGCCTTGGTGACGGGCAGAGCGGCTGGCACGCCGAAATGGTCATCTTCACCCTGCGGAACGCCGAGATAGGCGTCTACCTCAGCGAGGCCCCTTCGCTGCGCACGGACGAGAAACGGCGAGCCAAGGTCCTCGAGATCGCCGAAATCATCGAAAGGGCCCTCAGAGAGAAGCTCTGAACCCATCGGATCCGCGGGCATACCGCCGGATCAGCACGTCGAGTGGAACAGGCCGCCGACGGCCGTGGACCGGGCTAGCTCGTTGTAGAGCCTCACGGCGGCCGTGGTCTCCTCCACGTGCACTTCGACCCCCGCTTCCTCCAGCAGCCTGAGAGTTTCCGGCATGGTCTGCAGACGTAGTTCCATGCCGCGGCTGAGCACGATGACCGTGCACCCGTGGTCAAGGAGTTCCTGGACGTCTGCGGGCTGGATCCCGGGTTGGTGACCCGTCCCGGTCTCCGACCAGTCCCAGGCGCGGCCGCCGCCGGGGTAAAGCTTGAAATCCTTGCCCGGTTCGAGGCCCTCGACTTCCATGCGGCCCCATGAGACATGTGTGATCTGAGGTGATGTCGTCATCGCGGATTCTCTCCGTCCCATGGCATGTCCGATCTTCAGGGCAGTATGGCCGGACCCGCGCTCGGGCGCCCTTCGCGCGGCCACATCGTTGCCGTTTCGCGCGGACATGGGTCAGGCAGCGCCGATGGCGCTCGGATTCCGCCGTGAACTGAAGCTAGGGGGACAGCCCGATCCGGTAGAGCGCCAGGGCGGCGAATCCGAGAAGTGACCGATCCCAGGGGAGCGGGAACGCGGTCGCGCTGATCTCATCGGCACGGTCCTGCGCCTCGGCGAGCACCTGCAATCCGGCATCGGGCATCCGATCGCCGAGCCGGATCGCGAGAGCGACGGCCGCGGTGAGCCGGACGCCGAAGGTCCCGGCGGCGAGCAAGGTCGTCAACCGGTCGTCGATCGCCGGTTCGTCCGGGGCGAGATAGCCGAGGCTGAGGTTGGCGCTCGCGCGCGCCACCCGGTGCTCCCCGGTCTCGGGGATCTCCATCAGGTGCGCGACCGCGGGCCGGGTGGCGGGAAACCAGGCCAGCAGCTCAGCCGCCATCGCGGCGATCATCGGGTCGGGATCCCGGGTCCAGGCGACGAACCGGTCGCTGATCGCAGCGGCCGCGAGGTAGGCGTCGCGGTCCCAGGACACCGCGACCGCATCGCACTCCCCGGGCTCGGCGTCCTCGTCATAGAGCCAGCCCACGACCGTTGCCACGTCGGTGCTGGTCACGTTGTCGGCCTGCGCGAACACACGGTCGGGCTCGAAAGGGAGCCAGGTGTCGTCGCGGTCTCCGAGCGCGACGGCGCGGAGCAGATCGACCACCGCCGCCCGATCGGGCGTTGCCGGATCGTCCGCCAGCTCGGTCAGGAACGGAACGACATGGCAACTCACCTGCCAGCGGGTTCCCTGGTGATAGACGTTCCCCCTCAGCCGGGCATGAGCCTGGTGACGTTCCTCGGCGTCTGCCGACAGAAGCGCTGCGAGCTGGCCGGGGACGTCGCCAGCCGGGCCGTACGCGTGGTGGAGGCCGGCCCAGTCGACCGCCTCCAGACCGTCCAGCGGGCTTCTTGCCGTGGTGCTCACGATGACCGCCCGGTCTGCTTCCGGTGCCGCATCTCCGGAAGGGGCGCGGGCGCCTCCGTTTCCGGGACGGCGTGGAAGGCCTCGATGACGTAGGCGGCGAAACGGCGGGACGCCTGGAGCCGGGCGTCGTGCGGTGCGTCCTGCAAGCCCCGGTGGGCCATGAGCATGAGGACCAGGTCGTCGACGACGAACCCGGGGCGCAGGCGGCCGGTCTCCTGGGCGCGGCGGGCCGACTCGGCGACCGCCCGCAGAGTCCGCTCCCGGTCGGCGGCGAAGTCCATGGCCTCGGGGAAGGCGGCCATGAAGGCGTCGGCGAACCCCCGGCTGCGGGCGTGGAGTTCGCAGATCCGCTCGACCAGGCTCCGGAACCCGTGCCACGGGTCGGGGTCCGCGAGGGCGTCGCGGACGATGGCCCGGCAGGCCCGCCGCTGCTCGTCGAAGGCCTCCACGATCAGAGCCCGCTTGGTCGGGAAGTGCCGGTACAGCGTGGCCGGGCCGACGTCCGCGTGCCGGGCGACCTCCCGCATCGGCGCGCCGAGGCCCTCCTCGCCGAACACCGCGCGGGCGGCGGCCAGGATGCGGGCCCGGTTGTCGCGGGCGTCGGAACGCGCGGTGTGAGGCAAACGGCCGGTCATCGCCTCTCACTTTAACCAGTCGGGCGGGTGCGCCCATTACGTTCCGAAGCCGGTGGCCCGTTCCACCCAGAGCCCGCCCGGCCTGGGGCAGGTTCGCCGTCCATGGCCGCCGCGGCCGGGACCCCGTCCCATGCATCGCCCGGAGGAACCAGGATGAAAGCCGTCGTGATCAGGAAGTTCGGCGCCCCCGAGGGGCTGGAGGTCGTTGACCTGCCCGTGCCCGTCCCCGCCCCGGGGCAGGTGCGGATCGCAGTGGAGGCCATCGGGGTGGGCGGCGTCGACGCCGTGATCCGCCGGGGGACGCTCGCCGCCCACGGCTTCCGCGAGGGCCATCTCCTCGGCAGCGAGGTCGCGGGACGCGTGACCACCGTCGGAGAGGGCGTGGACCGCTCGTGGACGGGGCGGCGCGTGTGGGCGTTCACCGGCCTGGCCGGCGGGTACGCCGAGCAGGCCGTCGCCGCTGTCGAGGACGTCCTGCCGCTGCCCGACGGCCTGACCGGCGCCGACGCGGTGACACTCGGCGGCTCCGGCGTGGTCGCCCATTTCGCCCTGGACCGGGCCCGCCTCGCGCCCGGCGAGGCGGTGCTCGTGCGCGGCGCGGCGGGCAGCATCGGCATCACGGCGGTCCAGCTCGCGGCCAGGATCGGGGCCGGCGCGGTGGCGGTCACCACCTCGTCGGCCGAGCGCGGCGCCCGCCTGCGGGACCTGGGCGCGACCCACGTCCTCGACCGATCCGGCGAAGGCGGCCCTAGCGCGCCGTCGGGCTTCGACGTGGTGCTCGACGTCGTGGGCGGACCCCGCCTTCCTCATTTCCTGGACATGTTGCACCCCAACGGGCGGTTCATAGCCGTCGGAGTGGTGGGCGGACACCCGCCGGCAGATTTCGGCATGCGACTGATGGACGCCTTCCGCAGGTCCCTGTCGTTCGCCACCTTCAGCTCCGACACCGTCCCCGGCCCAGACAGGCAGGCCGTGCGGACGTCCCAGTTCGCCGAGGCCGCGAACGGGGACCTGCGCACGGCCGTCCACGAGGTGCTGCCACTGGACCAGGCGGCGTCGGCCCACCGGAAGATGGACGCGGGCGAGGTGTTCGGCAGAATCGTCCTGACCCCCTGAGCCGGGCAGAACGGGAACGCGGTCCAGCCACTCCGCGGCTCACCGATCACCGCTTAGCGGTAATAACAAGATGTGCATGTGATGCGACATGGCGTGATGTCCGGGTGTGGTGCGGGCGGGTGCGCTCGTTGTCTTAACGGGGCTTCCGTTCCGTCCGGCTCGTTGTGCGTCTCCGGGCCTTCAAGGACGCTGCCGGGTGCAGGCCGACGATGAAGGAGTGAGCGCCGGAGACACGGACGCCTTGGACGTGGACCGGGACGAGGCCGTGCCGGATGGCGTCGGTCAGTGTTTCGGAGGTGGGCAGGAGGAGCACGGCCTTGCCGTCCGGAGCCAGTACGCGGCGAAGCTCTGTCCACCAGCGGGACGGTGAGTCGGCGAGCAGCCCGCCGGGCTGAACCTGGGCGCCCCAGGGCGGGTTGCACAGGATGCGGTCGACACTGGCGTCGGGGAGTGGAAGGCGGCCGGCGTCGCCGCGGTCCACGCGGACGGGCACGGCGGAGGCGTTGGCCCGTGCCGCTGCGACGGCGTCGGGAGAAAGGTCGAAGCCGTACAGGCGGGCGCCGGGCCGGGCGAGCGCGGCCTCTACCAGCAGGGTTCCCGCGCCGCAGCACGGGTCCAGGACGGTGTGGTCCGGGCGGATGCCTGCCAGCAGGGCCATGGCCGCGGCCAGCGGCGGGTGCAGGGTGCCCTTGATCATCCGCTGCTTGTAGGCGCGGCGGTGCAGCGGCCGGTCGCCGACCCGCATCATGAGCGCGGCGTGCGCGCCGTCCAGGGTCAGCCGCCACCCCCAGGACCCCGGCGGAGGCGCGGCGCCCGTTCGCCGCGAGTGGTAGGGGACGCCGAGCCGCCCGGCCAGAGCCATGCCCACGGCGTCCTCGGCGTCGTACCGGCTGAAGGTGCGCCGCCCGAGGAAGGAGGCGGAGACATCGATGCCCGGCACCTCGGCCGGCGCCCGCGTCAGCGCGCGGCGCAGGCGCACCAGTAGATCGGTGTCGGCCAGGGCGGCGAGTTCGGCGAGGGCGTGCAGGTCATGCTTGGTCGTCCCGATGTCGGGTCCGCACGCGGCCGACAGGAACAGGTCGTCGGCCGTGCGCAGCGCCGGGATCGGCTCCGGCCTCGACGAGCGCAGACGGAAGTGGACCTCGCGATGACCGAGGCGGGTGACGGAACCCAGCCCCGACTCCAGGATCTCGGTGGCGACTTCGGGCTCCAGGCCACGCACGCAGCGGGCGACCAGGCGGGCGCGCGGAATGCGCATGATGATCGTTCTTCTCCCACGTCAGCACCCGGGGCAGCGCTCCGCCGCCCCGCCTCGCCGACGACGGGTGATCCTCGCTTCGCCGACGGCGTGCTAACGCAGGTGGAAGAAGAACGTCATGAGCGGCAGTCTAGGCCCTTCTCCACATCCGCCTCCCGACGCCTCGTCCGCTGATTCTGTTACGACCTCTCAGGGCGGATCACTTCTTGTAGGGGGCCACCTTCTCGCGCAGCTCCTGCATGGTGCCCTGGAGGAGCTGCCTGAGCCGGTCACGGTCGGTGCCGTCGGCGTCGGCGTAGTCGTCGATGTCGATGAGCTGCTTCTTGGTGGCGGTGATGGAGTTGAGCTGGTGGTCCAGCTTGACGTCACCGAACCACGGGCTGCGCAGCATGTTCGCCATGTCGGTGCGGAACATCGCCACCAGATCGTCGGGGTCGGCGATGTGGTTCTTGACCTCGGCGACGAACGTCAGCGTCGCCTTGCTGCCCAGGACGGCCTGCTGCAGCACGCCGTCCCCGGTCTTGCGGTCCAGCACGATCGTGAAGCTGTAGAGGACCGGGTCGCCCACGGGCTTGAACCGCACGTACTGCAGGTCCCCGCCGGACTTGATCCCGATGACGGGACACCCCAGGTGCGCCATCGTGAACACCATCTCGCCGATGAGGGCCTCGTCCTTGCTCTCCCGCTCCTCGGCGTTGTTCTTGAACTTGTTGATCATCGAGAGCATGTCGTTCCTCCGGTTCAGGCGGCGATGCGGCCGTGCAGGTACTTCGCGCAGGCCTGGGTGACGGCGGCGATGTGCTCCTGCAGGACGGGGTACTTCACCGTGTAGTGGTCGGCGAAGTACGGCTCCAGGTCCAGCAGCAGGGGCACCTGCACGTAGACGTAGCCGGTGGCGAGATCCGCGTCGACGGTGAACACGCCGGGTTCCCCGACGTCCAGGAAACCGCTCTTCACCTCGGACTTCAGCGCCTGCCACACCGTCCGCGCGTCCCGCACGTACTCGCCGTAGGCGATCGTCACGGCCGCGTGCTGGCCGAGCGTCTTGGCGGCCATGACGGTGCCGGCCCGGTGCGTGAGCTGGAACATCAGCCGGTGCTTGTGCTGCCGGTGCTGGAACCGCAGGTAGTGGTGGTTGCCGTCGGAGTTCAGATCGATGAGCGCGTTGCCCTGGGCGACCGCCGCGGTGATCACGGCGCCGACGAGCAGATCGTCGATCTCGCGGGTGTGGAGCTCTTCGGAGAAACGCTGCCAGCTGCGGTTGACCAACCGGCCGAAGACCTGGTCGAGCTGCTCGGTCACGGGCACCTTCCGTCCAGTGGGATCAAGGAATGGTGGTGAGACTCCTCGCCCACCCATCCGGTTTCACGATCTGCTGTTCGAACAGCCTGGATCTCGCTTCGAGCCCGCCGCCGCGAGTGCCGGCTGTGCCGCGCCGCTAATGCTGCACGACGAACCGTCCTGTCTGCACCTCTTCAGACCGTTCCCGCATCGTCCCGCTCACTTCGCCCGGCCAGGTCGTCGCCACCGACCACGCCGCGCCGACGAGCTCCGCTCCGCCGAGGGCGGCGCCCGTCAGATCGGCCCCGGTCAGATCGGCCCCGCTCAGGCCCGCTTCCCGCAGGACGGCATAGGTGAGGTCCGCGCCGTGGAGGTTGGCGCGGACGAGGCCCGCGCCGGTGAGAGTGGCCCCGGTCAGCGTCGCGCCGGAGAGATCGGCGTCGATGAGGTCCGCGTTCGTCAGGTCCGCGCGGCTGAGGTCCGCGCGGGTCAGATCCGTTCCATACAGGTTCGCGCCGACCAGCGTCGCGCTGTACAGGGTCGCGCCGGTCAGCACCGCTCCGTACAAGGAGGCATTCCGAAGATTCGCCTCCGTCAGGTTCGCGCGAGTCAGGTTGGCGTAGGGAAGGTTCGCACCGACCAGGGAAGCGCGGGTCAGATCGGCCCTGCTCATGTCCGCTCGCGCCGACACGGGCTGAATCCGGCCTGGGCCCTGCTGTGGAGGTTGCAGGGAAGGGTACTGGGGCCGGCCCTGAGAAAAGGGTAGGGAATCCGGGCCCTGCGAAGGCCGAGCGGGAGGTGGTGGCGAGGCCACCGGCCCGGCCGGAGTGGGACCGAACGGCCGGAGCCCACGCGGCCACTGCGGACCCGGGCCTTGCGGCTGGGGCGAGGCCGCACGCGGCCGGGGTCCGGGCTGCTCGGACCCGACGGTCTCGCCGTCGGCCGTTACGGAACGCGCACCGGCGGCGACCAGGAACCGAGCCCATCGGGACGGCAGGGTCAGGCGAAGCCACGGCCTGGTGGGACGGGCGGCGGCGGCCAGGCGGCCGAGCGCGCCGTCAGCGTCCACCACTGCCCTCACCTCCTTCCGACGGCGCCGGCACGGGGGATTCGATCTTCCGCTCGGTGACCGCCACCCCGGCCAGCGCGCCGCGGATCGTGGCGGGCGCGCCCACCCCCATGATGAACGCCGGCCAGGCGCCGCTCATCGAGTCGTGCGTCGCGGCGGCGACGAGCGCGCCGAGAGCCAGCCCGCACCCGAAGACGAACAGCCGCGGCCACGCCTGCTCGGGATGCCCGTGCCACGGCCAGGTGAACCCGGCCGAACTGATCGCTGTCATCAGTGACACGAGCCCCGCCGCCAGACCGCCCGCCAACCCCCATCCAGCGGCCTCCCAGATCTCCATAGTAAGAATGTAGAGGCGAAAGCCCGCCCTGTTACGTGATCATGTACTTTTCCCGGAGACGGCGCGATGCCGCAATTCTGGTGTGAATGATTACTGACCGGCCCAGCGCGAGCGTCAGGGCCCGGCGCGGGCCTCACTGATCACGGGATGGGGCCCGGTCGGACGCCTGTGGGTTCGGCTCGTAGGCCACGACCTTCGCCATGGCGCCCGGCCGATGATCACCCCTGACGGCGACGCAGATGCCGAAGACCCGTTCGCGTCCTGTCCAGCCGTTGATCCGGCCGCGGTTGTTGCTGATCTGAACACGGCCCCTGGCCGGATCGAGGGCCGAGACGAGGTGCAGGTAGACCGTTCCGGCCACGCGGGCGAGCACGATGTCACCGACCTCCAGTCTCGCCGGATCGACCGGCGCGACGGTGACCGGATCCCCGCTCCGGATCAGCGGGACCATCGACGACCCGGAGGGCCGGAAATCCACGGTCGCGCCCTCGGCGACCCGGGCGGCGATCATCTCCATCTTTCCCACATGAGCAGGATGCGGACCTTCCCACCCGCCTGTCCATCGACTTTCCTTCCACGTCCGGATCGGGGTGACTCGACGCGCAGAGCTTGCGACTGCCCGGGGTCTCCGGACGGTATCGGCGGGGGAGTGGGAAAGAGCCCCCACCGATCAAGCGGAACAAACTAGGAGAGAACAAACATGCGTGAGCACACAGACCCGAAGGTGCTGACGGCTTCCTGGGCGGATCCCGAGACGGACCCGACCAGGATCAACTGGCCGGCTCGGCAGCGCCTGGCCCTGATCCCCTTCGAGGTGGTCGACGGCCGTCCGGTCAACCCGTGCGAGAAGACGCCCATCCAGCGTGGCCGCAACCTGCTGGGCGGCTGGGCCGAGAACCGCACCTCGGACGCGCTCGCCTCGGTCCGGGACGAGTCCGGCGACCGCTGGATCGTCCTGGTCGAGCGGAACCGCGGTCGCGGCTGGGGCCTCCCCGGCGGCTTCCAGGACCCGGGTGAGACCTCCGTGGTGGCGGCGTGCCGCGAGCTGCGAGAGGAAGCGAACCTGGACCTGCGGCGCCTGGTCTGGTACGCGACCAAGCCGCGTTACGTGCCCAGCAAGCGCTCGTCCGACGAGGCCTGGATCGTCACCGTGCCGTGCACGGTGGACCTGGGAACGCTGAACCGGCGCGACTTCCCGAGGGTGCTCCCGAAGGACGACGCGAACAAGGCGGCCTGGGTGCGTGCCAACACGTTCCAGGAACTGACCGCCGATCTGAAGGACGTCCACGGAGGTGAGGTGACCTCCAAGAACCACGTCGGCATGCTCACCGACTGGTTCGCGGCAGCCTGACGACCGCGATCGAGCAGAAGGGGCGGGTGACCGACCCTCCTGATACCACCGGGCCGGCTTCGTCATTCTTCTGAGGTCGTCGGCTGATCCATGCGCGATTCAGGGCCCGGCGTGTACCGCCGGGCCCTGAATGTTCTACTCGGAAATCTCTAGTTCGTCACCGGCAAGGGCGGCCCCGACTGGACGAAGGTCTTCGGCGAGGAGATGGTGGCGATCGGGCGCGAGCGCCGCGACGTCGTCGGC
>NZ_JBEZJP010000252.1:0-11724 GCF_040653175.1 Actinomadura sp. NPDC048032 | reverse complement strand
GCGGGTGGACAGCTCCAGGTAGAACTCGTTCAGCCCGTAGTCGCGCAGCAGGCCGAGGACGAAGTCGAGGAGGCGCTTGATCTCCTCGCCCATCTGGTCCTCGGTGCAGTAGATGTGCGCGTCGTCCTGGGTCATGCCCCGCACGCGGGTGAGGCCGTGCACGACGCCCGACTTCTCGTACCGGTACACCGACCCGAACTCGAACAGCCGCAGCGGCAGCTCCCGGTAGGACCGGCCGCGCGCCCGGAAGATCAGGTTGTGCATCGGGCAGTTCATCGGCTTGAGGTAGTAGTCGCCGCCGTCGACCTCCATGGCGGGGAACATGTCGTCCTTGTACCAGCCGAGGTGCCCGGAGGTCTCGAACAGGTGGCCCTTGGTGATGTGCGGGGTGTTGACGAACTCGTACCCCTCCTCCTCGTGCCGGCGGCGCGAGTAGTCCTCCATCACCTTGCGGACGGCGCCGCCCTTCGGGTGGAAGACGGCGAGGCCGCTGCCGATCTCGTTCGGGAAGGAGAACAGGTCGAGCTCGGCGCCGAGGCGGCGGTGGTCGCGCTTCTCGGCCTCCTCCAGGAACTTCAGGTACTCGTCCTGCTTGTCGCGGGACTCCCAGGCGGTGCCGTAGATCCGCTGGAGCTGCGGGTTCTTCTCGCTGCCGCGCCAGTAGGCGCCGCCCGAGCGCATCAGCTTGAACGCGGGGATGACCCGGGTGGACGGCAGGTGCGGACCGCGGCACAGGTCCTTCCAGCGCAGCTCGCCGGACTTGGCGTCCAGGTTGTCGTAGATGGTCAGCTCGCCGCCGCCCACCTCGACCTCGGCGCCGTCGGCGGCGTCCGCGACCGGGCCGGACCCCTTCAGCCCGATCAGCTCCAGCTTGTAGGGCTCGGCGGCCAGCTCGGCGCGCGCGTCCTCCTCGGAGACGGGGCGGCGGGCGAACCGCTGCCCCTGCTTGACGATCTCGCGCATCCGCTTCTCGATGCGCTTGAGGTCGTCGGGGGTGAACGGCTCGGGGACGTCGAAGTCGTAGTAGAAGCCGTTCTCCACCGGCGGGCCGATGCCCAGCTTCGCCTCGGGGAACAGCTCCTGGACGGCCTGCGCCATCACGTGGGCGGCGGAGTGGCGCATGATCGCCCGGCCGTCGTCCGAGCCGATCCGCACCGGCTCGACGGCGTCGCCGTCGCGCAGCTCGCCCGCGAGGTCGCGCAGCTCGCCGTTGACGCGGGCGGCGATCACGGTGCGGCCGTCGGCCTCCAGCGCCTGGCCCGCGGTGGTGCCCGCCGGCACCGCCCGCTCGCTGCCGTCGAGGGTGATGCGCAGCTCAGACACGGTGGACACGGGTACTCCTCGCGATGATGGGTCGGGGTCAACGGGGTTCGATGCTATCGACTCGGGGGGTCCCCCGGACGCGTG
Source organism: Actinomadura sp. NPDC048032 (assembly GCF_040653175.1). Classification (NCBI taxonomy): domain Bacteria; kingdom Bacillati; phylum Actinomycetota; class Actinomycetes; order Streptosporangiales; family Thermomonosporaceae; genus Actinomadura; species Actinomadura sp. NPDC048032. The sequence goes on along the minus strand of NZ_JBEZJP010000252.1, from coordinate 10,317 downwards.
CGGTTCCATCGGCCGCTCCTCTCGGTCGGCGGAGGGCCCGCGGCGTCCCCGGACGGCGGAAGGGCCCCGGGGATCGCTCCCGGGGCCCTTCCGCGTGCAATGTCAGGACATGCCGCCGTCGCGCCGGGAGGAACCCGGCGTCGTCGTCTCTGCGGACACGTACGGCATGGAGCCACTCTAACCGATGGGCGGGCGCGCGGCCCGGCCTTTACGCGCGGGCCCGCGGAGCGGCGAGGTCGTCCATGTCCTCCAGTTCGCGCCCCTTGGTCTCGGGGACCGCGCGGAACACGAACAGGAACGCCAGGATCGAGAACAGGGTGTAGAGGCCGTAGGCGAGGCCCAGGGAGAAGCCGGAGATGCCGGGGAACGTCGTGGTGACCACCCAGTTGGCCAGCCACTGCGAGGCGGCGGCGACGGCCAGGGCGGAGGCCCGGATGAAGTTGTTGAACATCTCGCCGAGCATCACCCACACGACCGGCCCCCACGTCGCCGCGAAGGAGGCGACGAACACGTTGGCCGCGACGAGCGCCACGGGACCGGCGACGCCGCGGAGGTCGGGCGCGCCGTCCACCACGGGGGCGGTCGCGAAGCAGAGCGTGAGGGTGCCGAGGGAGACCGCCATGCCGGCGGCTCCGGCCAGCAGCAGCGGGCGCCGCCCGATCCGGTCGACGAGCGCGATCGCGACCAGCGTGAACGCGACGTTGACGACCGAGTTGATCACCGAGGTGAGCATCGCGTCGTTCTCGGAGAACCCGACGGCCTGCCACAGCGAGGAGGAGTAGTAGAAGATCACGTTGATGCCGACGAACTGCTGGAACACCGACAGCAGGATCCCGGCCCACACGATCGGCATCAGGCCGAACCGGCCGCCGCGCAGGTCGCCGAGCCGGACGGGCCGGTCCGCGGCGATGGAGCGGACGATCTCGCTGATCTTCACGTCCACGTCGCCGCGGCCCATCACGCGCCGCAGCACCTGCCGCGCGCGGGCCGTCTCGTGCTTCTTGACCAGGTAGCGGGGCGACTCGGGGATCGTGGTGGCGATCACGCCGTACATCACGGCCGGGACGATGGCGCTGGCGAACATCCACCGCCACGCGCCGCCGCCCCAGGGGAACGTTCCGGTGGCGCCGCCGTCGGACACCCGCGCGATGACGTAGTCGACCACGAGGGCGGCGAAGATGCCGAGCACGATCGCCATCTGCTGCAGCGAGCCGAGCCGGCCGCGCAGCGCGGCCGGGGCGATCTCGGCGATGTAGGCGGGCGCGATCACCGACGCGGCGCCGATGGCGAGGCCGCCGACCAGCCGCCAGGCGGTGAGGTCCACGGCGCTGAAGGCCAGCGCGGAGCCGAGCGAGCTGACCACGAACAGCCCGGCGGCGATGAGCATCACCCGCACCCGGCCGATCCGGTCGCTCAGCGGCCCCGCGAACCAGGCCCCGGCGGCGCAGCCGAGCAGCGCGGCGGAGACCACGAAGCCGACCGCGAAGCCGCCGAGGCCGAACTCCTTCTTGAGCGCGTCGACCGTCCCGTTGATCACTGAGGAGTCGTAGCCGAACAGGAATCCGCCGAGGGCCGCCGCTCCCGCCAGCAGCGCCGCCACCGCCGCGGAGTGCGAGGTCCCGTCCTCGCGGTGCTCGTCCGCCTGCCTCGGTCCGCTGCCCGCTGCCGTCATGGAGCCCGATCTTCCCCGGGAGCCGGACCTTATGCGGGCGGCGTCCGGTCAGTCGCGCACGGCGATTCCGAGCACGTGCGGCGAGGCCGGGTTGGCCCGGCTCGGCTCGGGGAACTCGAACCGCCGCTCGGCGCGCACGGTGAAGCCGCTGCCGGCGATCCACTCGCCCGTCGGGCGGGTGACGTGGCAGCCGGCGGCGAAGAACGGCCACAGCAGGTCGGCGTAGCGCTGGAACCGCACCTTGCCGGGCGTGCCGCCCCGCACGTGCTCGTAGTAGCGCAGCTCGCCGCCCGGCTTGAGGACGCGCCGCAGCTCGGCCAGCGCCCGGATGGGGTCCCGGACCGAGCACAGCACGAGCGACGCCACCGCCACGTCGAACGACGCGTCGTCGAGGTCGAGGTCCTCGGCGAGGCCGGGGCGCACCGTGATCGGGACCGGCGCGCGGCCGGCCGCGTGGGCGGCCTTCGCGCGCAGCCGCGGCTCGGGCTCGACTGCGACGACCTCGGTGACCTCGGGCGGGTAGTGCGGGAAGTTGGCCCCGTATCCGGCGCCCACCTCCACCACGCGGCCGGACGCCCCGGCCAGCAGCTCCGCGCGGCACGCGTCGCCGCCCGCCTTGGCGCAGCCGGCGTCCAGCCGCGGATAGAGGCGGGCGAAGATCGGATGGCTCAGGTCGGTCATTCCCGCAGTCTCCGCCGCCCCGGCGATCACCGCAAGATCGGCGGCCCCGGGCTCGCCGGCCTCACCAGTCGGCGGCGGACTCGTCGGCGAGCCGGACCAGGCCGCTGCCCGAGTCGACGTCGTACCGGCGCATCGCGCTGAGCGGCGGCGAGTAGACGTGGACGCTGACGGCGGGCGCGTCCGAGGTGTTGCGCACGTCGTGGACGTAGCCCGGCCCGAAGGAGTGGGCCTGCCCGGCTCCGACGCCGCGGGCGGTCCCGATCCGCCGCGCGGCGGTGACGCGCTGTTCCTCCAGGGTCCCGAGGGCGACCGCGAACGCGCCCGCGGAGTCGCCGTGGTCGTGGAAGCCGGTCGACTGGCCGGGCAGCCAGCTGATCAGCCAGATCTCGTGGTCGGCGTCCTGGTGGACGCGCTCGTACCAGCGCCCTCTCGGGTCGAGCCGGACCCGGAGCAGCCACTCCCCCGGGTCGGCGGCGAGCCCGCGCGCCCGTTCGGCGAGGCTCCGGGGCGTGAAGGGGGCGCCTTCGGGCGCGGGCACGGTGAGGCCGGTCGTGGTGACGGTCATGCGGTCGCTCTCCTAGCGGTGTGCTGCCATTCCTCGTCGCGCTGGGCGGGACGGGCGGCGACACAGCGCGCTGGCCTGGCGGCGCAGGTCGACATGGAGGCGCTCGTGGCGGAGTCCGGTGATCGGCACGGGCACCAGCGTGGCCCAGATTCCATATAAAGTCAATCGGAAATAGCTGTTTACCGTCCCTCCCCGCCGCCGCGGGCGCCGCCCGGGCCTGATACCCAGGGGCTGGATCGGATCTCCCTCCACCGGGTCAGGCCTCCGGGGAGCCGGGCGTTCTAGGCTCGCAGCCAAATGAACGATCCAGACCGCCCCGCGACCGCGGGCCGCACCCGGCTGGCCGCCGGCGTCCGCGCCGCCCTCGTGCCCGGCCACGACGAACCGGCCGTCACGCTGCTGCCCGCCCACCCGGCGCTGCGCATCCCGATCCTGATCGTCCTGACGCTGCTGGCCGTCGGCTTCACCGCCGGGGACATCGCCATCTCCATCACGCAGTACCACGTCAACGCCCAGCTGGCCTGGCCCCTCGGCGCGCTGCAGGCGTTGCCCCTGCTGTTCGCGGCCCGCTGGCCCCTGGCCGCCTGGCGGGTCGCGGCGACCGGGCTGCTGCTGACGGTCTTCGTCCGGCACGGCGAGGGCTTCATGCCGTGGCCGGTGACGGCGATCCTCGCCCTCATCATCATCCTGTTCTTCGTCGGCGTCGGCGCCGCCCGGCAGACCACCGTCGGCGTCGGCGCGGTGACCATCGCCGGCGTGCTGGCGCCCGCCGTGCTGATCGGGATGCCCGGCTGGTTCGGCATGATCCTCGCCGGCATCGCGGCGGTCACGCTGACCTTCGGCGACGCGGTCGGCGGGCGGCACTCGGCCGTGGAGGAGCTGCGGTGGCGCGAGGAGCAGCACCGGCGCGACCTCGCCCGGCAGGCGGTGCTGGAGGAGCGGGCCCGCATCGCCCGCGAGCTGCACGACGTCGTCGCCCACCACATGTCGGTGATCGCGATGCAGGCGGAGGCCGCCCCCTACAAGATCCCCGAGCTGCCGGACGCGGCGCGGCAGACCTTCGAGGTCGTCCGGGACGCGGCCCGCGAGGCGCTGACCGAGACGCGCCGGGTCGTCGGGCTCCTGCGCGCCGACGACGAGGGCGCCGAGCGCGCCCCCCAGCCCGGCCTGGAACGGCTGGACGACCTGATCGGCGCGGCCCGCCGCTCGGGACTGTCGGTCGCGAGCACCGTCGTCGGGATGCCGCGCCCCCTGCACGCCGGGGTCGACCTGTCGGCGTACCGGATCGTCCAGGAGTCGCTGAGCAACGCCTCCCGGTACGCGCCGGGCTCCCGGGTCCACGTCGAGGTGCGGTACGGCAACGACACCCTGACGGTGTCGGTCACCGACGACGGCGCCCGCAGCACGCCGGAGGAGTCGCACGGCGGCGGCCACGGGCTGGTCGGCATGCGCGAGCGCGCCACGATGCTCGGCGGCAGCCTCGACGCCGGGCCGCGCGAGGACGCCGGCTGGTCGGTCGTCGCCGAGCTCCCCTATGGCGATCCGGACTAGCCGGGGCGGGCCGGAGCATCCCGGCCGTAGGGTTGTGCCGTGACGATTCGGGTGCTGATCGCCGACGACCAGGTGATGATCCGCGACGGGCTCGCGGCGCTGCTGTCCTCCGATCCCGGGATCGAGGTGATCGGGCAGGCGGGCAACGGCCGCGAGGCGGTGGAGATGGCCCGCCGGCTCGACCCGGACGTGGTCGTCATGGACATCCGGATGCCCGAGATGGACGGCCTGGCCGCCACCGCCGAGCTGGCCGGCTCCCCCGACCCGGACGCGGACCCGGCCGGCGCGCGGCCGAAGGTGCTCATGCTGACCACCTTCGACCTCGACGAGTACGTCTACGAGGCGCTCGGCGCGGGGGCCAGCGGCTTCCTGCTGAAGGACGCCTCGGCGGCGGACCTGGTGAACGGCGTGCGGGTGGTGGCGGCGGGCGACGCGCTGCTCGCCCCGTCCATCACCCGCCGGCTGATCGGCGACTTCGCGCGCCGGCGCCGCCACCAGCGGCCGAGCCCGAAGGCGACCGCGGGCCTGACGCCGCGCGAGCTGGACGTGCTGCGGCTCATGGCCCGCGGCCTGTCCAACGCCGAGATCGCCGCCGAGCTGGTGCTGGCCGAGCAGACGGTGAAGACGCACGTCGGGCACGTGCTGACCAAGCTCGGGCTGCGCGACCGCACCCAGGCCGTCGTCTACGCCTACGAGAACGGGCTCGTCGGCTAGCGGCGGGCGCGGCTCAGCGCGACGGGTCGAGGACGAGCTTGCCGGTGGTGCGGCGGGCGCGCAGGTCCTCGTGGGCCTGCCGCGCCTCGGTCAGCCCGTACTCGCCGCCGGCGACGACGCGGACCACGCCGTCCGCGGCGAGGGCGAACAGCTCGTCCAGCGCCTGGCGCATCACGTTGCCGGGGAGCTGGAAGACGTGCGCCAGCCACATGCCGGAGATCGTGGTGGAGTGCGACATGAGCGTGGCGGGCCGGACGGGCGAGGGCTCCGTGCGCGACGCCATGCCGTAGAAGGCGAGGCGGCCGAACGGGGCCAGGGCGCGCAGGCTCTGGTCGGTCACCGTCCCGCCGGTCATCTCCAGGACGGTGTCGACGCGCCTGCCCTCGTTGGCCTCGATCAGCGCCCGGGTGAGGTCGGGCACGCCCGCGTCGATCGCGACGTCGGCTCCGAGGTCGAGGGCGAGCTGCCGCTTGCGCTCCGACGAGGCGGTCGCGATGACCCGCCCGGCGCCCCACGCCTTGGCGAGCTGCACGGCGATCGTCCCGACCCCGCCCGCGGCGGCGTGCACGACGACGGACTCGCCGGGCTCCAGGTGGACGCTGCGGCGCAGCAGCACCCACGCCGACGCCCCCTGGACGATCATGCCGAGGGCGGTGACGTCGTCGATCTCGTCCGGGACGTCCCAGGCCAGCGCTTCGGGGGCGACGGCCTTCTCCGCGTAGCCGCCGCTGCCGACGAGCGCGACGACGCGGCGGCCGTCGGGCGTGGCGCCCACGACCTCGCCGCCCGGCACCATCGGCAGCGTGGACTCCGAGAGGTAGCTGTTCTCGGCCTGGTGGGTGTCGGCGTAGTTGACGCCGGCCCGGGAGACGTCGATGAGCAGGTGCCCCGGCCCGGCGGCCGGCTCGGGAAGCTCGGCGACGGTCAGGACCTCGGGACCGCCGAACTCGGTGATCTGTATCGCGCGCATGACTCTCCTCGGAAGCTCTCGGATGCTCAGCGGGGGCCGGGGACGCCGCGGAAGCGGAACGGCTCGGACGGGCGGCCCGGCACGACGTACCACGCCTCGCCGGCGCCGCCGGCGTCCAGGATCCGCATGAACGCCTCGACCACGTCCCCCACCTCCAGGATCGGGAAGCCCGTCTTCTGGAGGTGCCCCTTCATCGGGGTCAGGATGTCGGTGTCGGCGAAGGAGGGGCACAGCGCGTTCACGCGGACGCCCTCCTCGGCGAACGCGGGGCCGAGGGCGCGGACCAGTCCGACCACGGCCGCCTTGTTCGCGCCGTAGACCGGGTCGAACGGCGTCGCCGTGAGCGCGGCCATGCTCGCGGTGGCCACGATGTCGCCGCCGCCCCGGGCGCGCAGCGCGGGCAGCGCGGCGTGCGCGCCGAACACGACGCCGTCGAGGTTGATTCCCATGGCCCGCCGGTACGCCGCGAGGTCGAAGTCGTCGCCGACGCCCCCGCCGCCCGCCACCCCGGCGTTGAGGAACGCCACGTCCAGGCCCCCGAAGCGGTCGACGGCGGTCGCGACGGCGGCCTCGCTGTCGGCGGGGTCGCGCACGTCGCAGCGGACGAACGCGCCGTCCAGCTCCTCCGCGAGCGCGTCCCCGGCCTCCACGTCGACGTCGGCGAGCACGACCCGCGCGCCCTCGCGGGCGAGGCGGCGCGCCACCGCGGCCCCGATTCCGTTGGACCCGCCCGTGACCAGTGCGACCTTGCCGGTGCCGTCGAAGGGTGCCATGGGGGACTCCTCCCGAAGTAACTGACTCGTCAGTTACTCTAGCGGAATGGACTTCGGTTTGAGCGAGCGGGCCCGGGACCACCTCGGCCGCCTCCAGGACTTCATGGACTCCCACGTCTACCCGGCCGAGCCGGTCTACGCGGCCCAGCGGGCGGAGCTGCGCGCGGCGGGCCGCGAGCACCATGTCCCGCAGGTGGTCGAGGACCTCAAGGCCGAGGCGCGCGGGCGCGGCCTCTGGAACCTGTTCCTTCCCGACAGCGAGGACCCCGCGCACGGCCTCTCGGTCACCGACTACGCCTCGCTCGCCGAGGTGACGGGCCGCTCCCCCAGCCTGGCGCCGGAGGCCATCAACTGCGCGGCGCCCGACACCGGCAACATGGAGGTCCTGCACCTGTTCGGCACGCCCGAGCAGAAGGAGCGCTGGCTCGCGCCGCTGCTGAGGGGCGAGATCCGCAGCGCGTTCGCGATGACGGAGCCGGACGTGGCGAGCTCGGACGCCACCAACATCTCCACCCGCATCGAGCGCGACGGCGACCACTACGTCGTCAACGGCCGCAAGTGGTGGATCAGCGGCTCCGCCGACCCGCGCTGCAAGATCATGATCGTGATGGGCAAGACGGACCCCGAGGGCCACCCCTACCGGCAGCAGTCGATGGTGCTCGTGCCGCTCGACGCGCCCGGGGTGGAGATCGTCCGGCCGCTGCCCGTGTTCGGCTACCAGGACCAGCACGGCCACTGCGAGATCACCTTCACCGACGTCCGCGTCCCGGTGGAGAACCTGGTCGGCGAGGAGGGCGGCGGCTTCGCCATCGCGCAGGCCCGCCTCGGCCCCGGCCGCATCCACCACTGCATGCGCGCGATCGGGATGGCCGAGCGGGCGCTGGAGCTGATGTGCGAGCGCGCGGTGTCGCGCGTCGCCTTCGGCGGGCCGCTGGCCAAGCAGGGCGTGGTGCGCCAGCAGATCGCCGAGTCGCGGATGGCGATCGAGCAGGCCCGGCTGCTCACCCTCAAGACCGCCTGGCTGATCGACGAGCACGGCGTGCAGGCCGCCCGGTCCGAGGTCGCCGCGATCAAGGTGATCGCCCCGCGCGTCGCGCTGGACGTGGTGGACCGGGCGATCCAGGTGCACGGCGGCGCCGGCGTCAGCGACGACACCCCGCTCGCCGCGATGTGGGCCGGGCTGCGCACGCTGCGCCTCGCGGACGGCCCGGACGAGGTCCACGTGCGGAGCGTGGCCCGCGCCGAGCTCGGACGGTACCTCGGCACATGACGGACGGCACGGGGGAGGCGGCGCCGGGCGCGCGGCGGCGCATGCCGCACGCCCGGCGGCGCGAGCAGCTGCTCCAGGCGGCGCTGGCGGAGTTCGGACGGCGCGGCTACCACCTGACCCAGATGGAGCACGTGGCGTCGGAGGCGCAGGTGTCCAAGGCGCTGCTGTACCAGCACTTCACCTCCAAGGAGGAGCTGTTCGCCGAGGTCACCGAGGCGATCGTGGCCGAGCTCACCGGCCGGCTGAACCGGGCCGTGCTCGCCGCGCACGGTTCGGCCGACGGCATCCGGGCGATGATCCGGGTGCTGTTCGACTACGCCACCGAGGAGCCGGACGCGTGGGCCCTCGTGGTCCGGCACCTCGACAAGCCCGAGGTGGGCCTGGAGCTGCGGGAGCTGCGGGACCGGCTCGGCACCGCGTTCGCCGACCTGCTGCTGCGCCGCCGCCGCGCCGACCCGGCGCTGTCGCCGGCGGCGCTCGCGGTGAACGAGCGGCGGGCGCGGCTGCTCGTCCCGCTGATGTACGGGTCGATGCTGTCGATGGTGTCGTGGTGGCTGGAGCATCCCGACACGCCGCGCGAGCGCGCCGAGCAGATGGCCGTGGAGTTCATCTGGCTCGGCCTGGACCGGCTCCGGGCGGGCGAGCGCCTGCCGAAGGAGTGAGCGGCCCGCGGCCCGGCGGCGCCCGGCCGGCCTAGCCGAAGACGTCGTCGCGGACGAGGTCGAGGGCGGTGAGCACCGCCCCGCGCAGCACGGCGTCGCCCTCGACGCGGCTCGGCCGCACGTCGGTGGCGGCCGGGCTGAGGAGGCCCAGGTGCGCGGCGACCAGGCCCGCGAGCCGGTCGCCGCCCGCTCGGCCGAGCGCCCCGCCGAGCACCACGAGCCCCGGGTCCAGGACGGCGACGAGCACGAACACCGCCTCGGCGATGCGCCCGGCGATGGCCTCGTCGCCGAGACCCGCGACGGCCTCCTCGTCGAGCAGGGCGCAGAAGTCGGTGCCGCCGACCTTCAGCAGGCCCACCTCGCCCGCGCCGCCCGACGCGCCGCGCCGCAGCCGCCCGTCGAGGAAGAGCGCCCCGCCGACGCCGTCGTCCAGCCAGAGCAGCGCGAAGTCGTCGCGGCCGGCCGCCGCGCCCTCCCGGTGTTCGGCGATGGCGCCAAGGTTGACCTCGTTCTCCACCAGCACCGGGGCGCCCAGCCGGTCGCGCAGGGCCGCGCCGAGGTCGGGCCGGCCGCCGGGGACGCCGCTGTCGGTGGCGCGCCCGGTGCGCGGGTCGATCAGCCCGGGGGTCCCCAGCACGACCGTGTGCAGGGCGCGGCCGCCGGCCGCCTCGGTCACCGCGCCGGCGACGAGGGCGCACAGGTCGGGGGACGGGGGCAGCGGCCGCGAGGCCGATCCCGCCGGGTTGCCCGCGATGTCGGAGACGCTGACGTGCACGGCGTCGCGGCGCAGGTCGACCCCGGCGACGTGGGCGCGGTCGGCGACCAGCCCGTAGAGGCGGGCGTTCGGGCCGCGCCGGTCGGCGCCGGTCTCCCCCGCCGCCTCGATCAGCCCGCCGGCCCGCAGCCGCTCGATCAGGTCGGACACCGTCGGCCGCGACAGCCCGGTCAGGGTCCGCAGCTGCGGCGCGGTCAGCGGCCCGCGCTCCAGCAGCAGGTCGAGGGCCAGCCGGTCGTTGATCGCGCGGGCCATCGTCGGGTCGGCGGTCTTCACGGCCCCCATGCTAGTAGGCAGGGAACCTGCCCGATCCACTTTTCATCAGGAAGGCTGCCTGTTAGTTTTTGAGATCATGAACTCCCCCCACCGCGCCATCGCGGTCGTGTTCGCCCTGCACGGCGCCGTCGCCGGCACGCTCGCCACCCGCATCCCCTGGATCCAGGACCGGCTCGACCTGTCCCCCACCCTGCTCGGCGCGGCGCTGCTCTGCCCGTCCGTGGGCGCGTTCATCGGCATGCCGACCGCGAGCCGCATCGCGCACCGGATCGGCGAGCGCCGCGCCACCCGCCTGCTGATCGCGGCCTGGTGCGCCGCCGGGGCGCTGCCCGCGCTCGGCCGGCAGCCCCGCGGGCTCGCCGTCGAACCGGACGTCCACCCGCTCGCAGCAGCCGGCGGCGAACGACT
>NZ_JBEZJP010000251.1:0-11760 GCF_040653175.1 Actinomadura sp. NPDC048032 | reverse complement strand
AGGATCTGCCGCAGCTCGGCGAGGTGGAAGGTCTCCCACTTCGGGGCGCCGCCGCCGCCGCGGTTCCACCAGTCGGTGTAGCTGCCGCACGGGCCGCCGTCCGGCATGACGACGATCACATCGGCGTCCTCGGTCAGCTCCTCGATGTCGCTGTGCTCGCTCCACGCGGTGTGGCCGTCCCGGCCCGCGGAGGCCCCGTGCAGGAGCCAGAGCGCCGGCCAGGTGCGGGAGGCGTCGCGCGACCAGCCGGGCGGCAGCAGGAGGCGGACGTGGACGACGTCCGCCAGGACGGGGGAGCGCACGGCCAGGTCGAGGACGCGGCGGCGCGGGCGGCGCTCGCCGACCACGGCCGCGCCGTCGTCGGCCGGGGCGCCGGGCGGGGCCGTGCCGCCCGCCGCGATGGACGCGGTCAGCCCGGCGACCGCAACGATGAGTCCCGCTCCCGCCAAGCCGCGCAACCGCATGATCTCCCCCGGTCGTCCAGAGGCGCCTGCTGGTAAAGGTTCCCTCTGACGGGAATGTTTCAACGCTGTGTAATCGGTTTATAAAATGTCGGGCCGGGAGTTCCGGTCCACGTACCCTCCAGGGTGGCGCGGACGAAGGGGGCGACCGGAAGAGATGCGGAGCGTCCAGATGCGGAGCAAGGCGGAGCTGGAATCGGCGATCGCGGGCGGCGGGCGCGCGGCGCTGGTGATCAACTCCCGCTCCCGGCGGGGGCGGCGGCTCTACGGCACGGCGCGCCGCCTGCTGCGCGAGGCGGGCCTGGAGTTCCCGCACGTCTTCCCGGTGACCGACCCGGCCCGCCTGCGGGAGCTGTTCACCGACGTCCTCGCCCTGGAGCCCGACCTCGTGGTCGTCGGCGGCGGGGACGGCACGGTCGCCGAGGCGGTCGGGCACCTGGCGCACCGCGACATCGCGCTCGGGGTGCTGCCGCTCGGCACCACCAACAACTTCGCCCGCAGCCTGGAGCTGCCGCTCGACCTGCCGGGCGCGGTCGCGACCCTCGCCCTCGGCCGGCCGGGCGGCGGGAAGGTCGCCGACGTCGACGTGGGCTGGTTCGAGTCGACGGGCGACCCGCAGGGCGAGGGGCCGGGCGCCGACCGCGAGCACATCTTCGCCAACATGGTCAGCCTCGGCCTGTCGGTCGAGGTCGCCGAGCACGTCCCGCACACGCTCAAGCGGTTCATCGGGCGCCCCGCCTACGCGCTGACGGCGGCGGGGCTGCTGCCCCGGCACAAGGCGTTCACCGCCCGCATCACGATCGACGGCGAGACGCACGAGGTCGCGACGCACCAGCTGAACGTCGCCAACGGCGCGCACCACAGCGGGCAGCGCATCGCCCGCGACGCCAGCCCGGACGACCGGCTGCTGGCCGTGTACCGGCTCGGCGACGAGCGGCGGCTGCGGCTGGCGTCGGCCACGGCCCGGCACGTCCTCACCGGCCCGTGGCGGTCGCTGGAGGACGACGCCTTCCTCACCACGGCGAACGTGGAGATCGAGACCGACCCGCCGATGCAGGTGGACGTGGACGGCGAGGTCCGCGGCCGCACCCCGGTGTCGATCAAGCTGCGCGGCAACGCGCTGCGGGTGATCGTCCCCAGGACGTTCGTCGACACCTGACCGGCCGCGGGCGGCGCGGGCGCCCGGGCCCGTCAGCCGGTCGCGCCGCGCTCGTCGGCCATGACGTAGGCGCCCGCCTCCAGGCGCTCGATCACGCCGAGCGTCCAGGCCCTGGCGGAGTCGGCGGAGTGGACCCACCAGCCGAGCAGCTCGCGCAGGTGGTCGGAGGGGTCCAGCTCGTCCAGGGGCGGGGCGACGGAGGCGCGCCAGGCGGCGAGGCCGTCGAGGCGCTCGCGCAGCAGGGCGAGCGCCTCGGCGCGCGGCAGCTCGGTGAGGAACCCGAGGCCCGCCGTCAGCATCTCCGGATGCCGGACGTCCACCGCGGAGAGGGCGGAGCGCAGCAGCCGGTGGAACTCCGCCCGGCCGGCCTCGGTGATCTCGTAGTCGGTGTGCGGCGGGCCCGCCTCGCTCTCCTCCACCTCGTGGGCGTGCAGCAGGCCCTCCTTGGCCAGCTGCCTGAGCGCGTGGTAGATCGAGCCCGGGTTGACGTGGGCCCACTCGTCCGAGCCCCAGGAGAGCAGCTCACGGCGGACCTCGTAGCCGTGCGCCCGCCCGAACCTGCGCACCCCGCCGAGCACCAGCAGCCGCGTCGTCGACATCCTCTCCCCCTGATCGCAAACCTGTTCAGGGTAGAGGCTCCGGCGGCCGCGCGCGCGGTCCTCACCGCTTCAGTGCGGCGAGATCCTCCGGGGCGAGCACCAGATCCGCGGCGGCGAGGTTCTCCTCCAGGTGGTCCGGGGAGCCGGTGCCCGGGATCGCGAGCATCACCGGCGAGAGCGCCAGCAGCCCGGCGAGCAGCACCTGCGGGACGGTGGCGCCGTGGCGGGCGGCGACCGCGTTGACGCGCGCGTCGTCGGGGATGCCGAACCCGCCGAGGGGGAAGTAGGGGGCGTAGGCGATGTGGTCGCGCTCACACGCGGCGAGGAGCTCGGCGTCCCGCGGCCGCGTCACGTCGAACCGGTTCTGGACGGCCGCGACCGGCGCGATCCCGCGCGCCTCCTCCAGCTGGGCGAGGCTCACGTGGCTCAGCCCGAGGTGCCTGATCAGCCCTTCCTCGCGGAGGGCGGCGAGGACGGCGAAGCGCTCCCCGATCGGCTCGGTCCCCGGCTCCTCCAGCCCGCCGGGCCGCAGGTAGACCAGGTCGAGCCGGTCGAGCCCGAGTTCGGTGAGGTTGCGCTCCACCTCGGCGCGCAGCTCCGGCGCCGGGAGCTGCCCGGACGGGAAGGGGTCGCCCGGGCCCCGGTACGGGCCCACCTTCGTGGCGACGACCAGGCCGGGCGGGTAGGGGGCCAGCGCGGCGCGGATCATCTCGTTGGCCGTGGGGCCGCCCTCGTAGTAGTAGAACGCGGCCGTGTCGATGTGGTCCACGCCCAGCTCGACGGCCCGCTGGAGGATCTTGATTCCGGTGTCCCGGTCGCCCGCGGGCCCGCCGAGGGTGCTCACGGGCAGCCGCATCGCGCCGAAGCCCATCCGGGAGATCCGCAGGTCGCCGCCGAGATCGAAGTGTCGTGTCATGCGGTCCACTGTGCTGCGCCCGCCGGGACGCGGCGACCGGCTGGCAGGTTGCTGCCACGGCGGCGGCCCGCGGGCCGCGTGGCAGACTGGGTCCGTGAGCGCCGATCTGGACCGGAACGTCGTGCTGCGCGGCGAGGAGGAGCTGGTCGAGCGCGCCGGACGGCTGTTCTTCGCGTGCGAGGAGTTCTCGTGCGCCGCGACGGACCAGAACACGTGGGCGCTGCCCGGCCTGCGGGAGTGGATCGTCGCCGAGCGGCGCCGGATCCGGCCCGCCCCGGCCGTCCGCAAGCTGTACAACCCGGCGGCCCTGGCCGACGAGGAGTCCGAGCGGCGGCTCCTCGCGATCGCCGCCGCGGGCGGGCGGGTGCGGATCTGCCCCGCGCCGCTCCCCCACGAGACGATCATCGTGGACCGGAGGGTCGCCATCCTCGCCGGCCCGGTCGAGGGCGGCGTCCGCGAGTACACGGTCGTCCGGTCGCCGGGCGTGGTGAAGGGCGTGGTCTCGCTCTTCGAGGCGACGTGGGAGACGGCGGCCGACCTGGCCGACCACCGGCGCGGCCGGCCGCCCGCGCTGAGCGAGGAGAGCCTGCGCATCCTGCGGCTGCTCGGCGGCGGGCTGAAGGACGAGGCCGCCGCGCGCCGGCTCGGCATGTCGCTGCGCACCTACCGGCGCCGCGTCGCGGAGATCCTGACCCTGCTGGACGCCGACTCCCGCTTCCAGGCGGGCCTGCGCGCCCACGAGTTCGGCCTGGTCGGCTGAGAGCCCCCTCAGCCGCCGACGAGCGGGACGAGGTCGATGAGGATGAGGTGGTTGTCGGTGCCTCCGGAGATCAGGTCGTAGCCGCGGTCCAGCAGCGCGGCGGCCAGCGCCTTGGCGTTCGCGACCACCTGCCGCGCGTACCCGGCGAAGTCCGGCTGCGCCGCCTCCTTCAGCGCGACGGCGATCGCGGCCGTCGTGTGGTTGTGCGGCCCGCCCTGCAGGCCCGGGAAGACGGCCTTGTCGACCGCCTTCGCGTGCTCCGCCGTCGACAGGATCATGGCGCCGCGGGGGCCGCGCAGCGTCTTGTGCGTGGTGGTGGTGACGACGTCGGCGTGCCCGACCGGGGACGGGTGCGCGCCGCCGGCGACCAGGCCCGCGATGTGCGCGATGTCGGCCGCCAGGACCGCCCCGGCCTCCCGGGCGATCTCGGCGAACGCCGGGAAGTCGATCGTCCGCGGGACCGCGGTGCCGCCGCACCAGATCAACTTCGGCCGCTCCTTGAGGGCGAGGTCGCGCACCTGGTCCATGTCGACGCGGCCGGTGTCGGCGCGCACGTCGTAGCGGACGGGGCGGAACCACTTGCCGGTGGCCGACACCGACCAGCCGTGCGTCAGGTGGCCGCCCATCGGCAGCGACAGGCCCATGACCGGGTCGCCGGGCTCCAGGAACGCCATGTAGACGGCGAGGTTGGCGGGCGAGCCCGAGTAGGGCTGGACGTTGGCGTGCTCGGCGCCGAACACGCCCTTCGCCCGCTCGATGGCGAGCAGCTCGATGGGGTCGACGTTCTGCTGGCCCTCGTAGTAGCGCTTGCCCGCGTAGCCCTCGGAGTACTTGTTGGTCAGGACCGTGCCGGCGGCCTCCAGCACCGCCTCCGAGACGTAGTTCTCCGAGGCGATCAGGCGGATCTTCTCGTACTGGCGGCGGGCCTCGGCCTCCACCAGCGCGGCGATCTCGGGGTCTTGGCCCTGCAGATGGGGTACGGCCGGTTCGTGCATCGTGAGCCTCCGCGCTGCTCGCGCCGGGGCTTCGGGCACCCCGGCGAAGGGGACCCGTACACCCAGGCGCGCGGTGTGCGGACTACTTTCGCTCCCCGGTGGTCGTCTCCACCTTGACTGCGCCAGTCGCGTGGGCGCCATCATACCGGGCCGGCCCGCGCCGGCGGGGCGCGCGTGCGGGGACCGAGACCAGGAACAGCCCGCCCAGCAGCAGCAGCGACCCCGCCGCGACCGGCGCCGACATGCGCTCGCCGAGGACGGCCACGGCCAGGCCGGCGGCGACGAGCGGCTCGGCGAGGCTGAGCGTCCCGGCGGTCGCGGCCGTCACCCGGCCGAGGCCGGTGACGAAGAACATGTACGCGGCGGCGGTGGCGGCGAGCCCGAGCCAGGCCACCAGGGCCGCCGAGCGCGGCGCGGCGAGGGCGGGCAGTTCCGGCAGCGTCCAGGGAAGCAGGGCCGCTCCCCCTGCCAGGAGCGTCACCGACACCGCTCCGGCCATCCCGACCCCTCGCATCCCGCCGCCGTGGCCCGTGGGCGTCTCTGCCGACACCAGCACCTTGGCCGAGACCGTGTAGACGCCGAAGCACGTGCCGCCGGCCAGGCTCAGCGCGATCCCGGCCGGGTCCGCGTGGACGGCCTCCCCCGGCACCATCAGCAGCGCCACGCCGCCGACCGCGCAGGCCGTCCCGGCCCACCAGCGGCGGCCGAGCCGGGCGCCCAGGACGAGCCGCTCGCAGAGGCCGGTGGAGACGGGCGCGAGCCCGAACACGACGGCGGTCGCGACGGCCGCGCCGGTCCGGTCGACCGCGCTGAAGAACGACGCCTGGAAGACGCCGGTCGCCGCCGAGGCCGCCGCGAGGGGCGGCCAGGTGCGCCTGGTCAGCGCCAGGAACGCGCGGCGGTCCGCCACGAGCACGAGGACGGCGAGGACGAGCCCGCCCGAGAGGATGCGGGCGCCGCCGACCGCGACCGGGTCCGCGGACGGACCCGCCAGCACCTGCGCCGGCCCGACCGTTCCCCAGAGCACGCCGGCGGCGAGCACCAGCAGCACACCGGATGTGTTGTTCCATCGGTCCATGCCGCCGAAGCTAGGCGAACATGCGGAACTCAGACCTTAGGACCGTCATTCGTTCGCTTCAACCGACCGAGGCCGTCATTCCTTCGCCGCTCACCGAGAACTGCATACCTCAGCTGTAGGGCGTTCGGCCTTCAGGCCGGTGGTCCGACGGAAGTTCGGACTGCTCGACCGGCTGCACGTAGTCGTACACGACGATCGTGCGGACGTCCACGTACTCCTTGCGGCGCGCCAGCCGGTCGAGGACGAAGTCGCGCAGGTACGCGGTGCTCGGCACGGCCACGTGGACGAGCAGGTCCTCGTTCCCGGTCACGACGAAGACCCCGATCGTCTCGGGCATCGAGGCCATGCTGTCGCGCGCGGACTCGATCGCCTCGCGCGACTGCGGCCGGATCCTGATCGAGATCAGCGCCTGCACGCCGCGTCCCAGCCGCTCCAGGTCGGCCGCCGCGTGGAACCCGGTGATGACGCCCCGCGAGCGCAGCGCCCGCGTCCGCTCCAGGGCCGTGGACGGCGCGATCCCCACCGCCTCCGCCAGCTCGCGGTTGGTCTGCCGCCCGTCCCGCTGCAGGCGCCGCAGGATCGCCTGGTCGACCGCGTCCATGTGGTCCCTCCCGAACTGCCCGGCGGACGCCGAACTCCCGCGCGGGAATCGCGCCCGGACGTCCCGTCCCCCGAAGATTATTCGCCGCGGGCCGGGCCCGCCACGGGGCCCGCCATGGTGTCCGCCGCGGTGCACGCCACCGCCAGGAGCGCGCAGGCGCCGACGCCGGTGAGGGCCCACGCCGCGCCCGCCGGGCCGAGGTCGAAGAGGCGGCCGATCACCAGGTCGCCCGCGAAGGAGAACATGCCGGCGCAGAACGCCAGTACGCCGTAGTAGGAGCCGAAGCGCTCCGGCGGAGCGCGCCGGGCGGTCCGCTGGAAGACCGAGGGCTGGACGAGGCCGTTGGCGACGCCGTTGAGGACGGCCGCGAGCATCAGCGGGCCGGGCCGCGTGCCGTCCAGCGCCGCGAGGACGAAGAACCCGGCCGCGGCGCACAGCAGGCCGGTCCGCAGCACCCACGGCCGCTCGCCGCGGCGCCGGACGGCGACGAGGGGCTGGACCGCCGCCGCGACCATCGCCAGCAGGGAGAAGCTGAGCGTCGCCACCGCGGGCGTGAAGCCGAGGAGGGGCACGGCCGTCATGATGTGGGTGGCGAGCAGCGTTGTGGGCGCGGTCAGCAGCGCGAAGTAAAGGAACGCCCGATCGGCGAGCACCGCCCGCACGCCCGCGAGGACGTCGCGGGGACGCGCGGTCGTGCTTCTCCTGCCGGACCGGGGCACGAGAAGGAAGAGGACGCCGGCGACTACCCAGAGTGCGGCGGCCGCCCCCGTCAGGAGCGCGAACCCGGACCCGGTGCCCAGAAGGAGGAGCCCCATCGGCGGGCCCGCGACCGTCGCCAGGTGCTGGGCGGCGACGTAGGCGGCGAAGCCGCCCGACCGGCCGGCGGGACCGACGGACGCCAGCAGGCTGTGGCCCGCGGGGTTGTAGAGCGCCCCGCCGACCGCGATGGCGACGGCCGCGCAGAGCAGCGCCCCCACGCTTCCGGCGAACCCGAGGCCCGCGAACCCCAGCGCGCGCACGGCGCAGGAGATCATTCCGGTCCGGCGCGCGCCGAGCAGGTCGGTGACCGCGCCGACCGGCAGGAGCAGCGCGAACTGCAGGCCCACCCGCACGCCGAGGACCAGGCCGACCGTGCCGGCCAGCAGCCCGAGGTCGTGCCGGAGGTGGGCGACGAGGTGCGCCATCACCGCGAAGAAGCCGAGGCTGGCGGCGAGCTGGATCGCCACGACCACCGCGACGACCCTGCGGTCGGACGGGTTCGCGGCGGGGGCGGGCGGTGGGCCGGGGGGCGCGGGGGCGGGCGCGGGGACGGAGACGGCGGTCACAGCCCTGCCCGGGACAGGTCCGAGACGACCAGCGCGGTGGCCTCCGCGATCAGGGCGTTCTTCGGCGGGGTGTCGTAGCCCGGGCGGTCGGACATGACGGCCACCATCAGCGGGGCGCCCCGGGGAGGCCGCACGACGGCGATGTCGTTGGCCCGGCCGTAGTCGCCGGTGCCGGTCTTACTGGCCGCCTTCCATCCCCGGGGCAGACCCGCCCTCACGCGCTGGGCTCCGACGGCCGTGGCGCTGCGTTCGAGCCAGCCGCGGACCAGAGCGCGCTTGCCGGGCTCCAGCGCGTCCCCGAGGACGATCGCGCGGTAGTCGGCGGCGATCGCCCGGGGGCTCGTGGTGTCGCGGGGGTCGTCCGGACGCACCCTGTTCAGCTCGGGCTCGTAGTCGTCCATGCGGCCGACGGTGTCGCCGAGGCCCCGCAGGTAGGCGGTCAGCCCCGAAGGTCCGCCGACGTCGCGCATCAGCAGGTTCCCCGCCGTGCCGTCGCTGAAGCGGATGGCGGCGTCGCACAGCTCCCGTATGGTCATCCCGGTGGCGACGCGGTCCTTGGTGATCGGTGAGATGGAGTTCACGTCGGCCCGGGTGTAGGTGACGCGCTCGTCCAGGTGGCCGAGCGGGTTGCGGTGCAGCACCGCCGCCGCGGCGAGCGTCTTGAAGGTGGAGCAGAACGCGAAGCGCTCGTCGGCGCGGTGGGCGACCTCGGCTCCGGTCCCGGTCGCCAGCGCGTACACGCCGAGGCGGGCGCCGTGCCGGCGTTCGAGCGCCGCGAACCGCGACAGGTCCGGCGGCGCGGCCGAGCGCCGGGCGGGCGGCGAGGACGGCGCGGACGACGGGCGCTCCTTGTCGCCGCATCCCGCCAGCGGCAGCAGGGCCGCGGCGGCCAGCAGCGCCCGCCGGGAGGTGCCTGACTGCTCGGATGGCATGCGGAGGCACCTGCTTTCCCGGCGGCGGAGGGCGGACGCCGCCCAGCAGACCAGAGCAGCACTCGTGACGTCCAATATGGATATCACTCGTACCGCCATACGCATGTCCATATCAGCGCTGGTCAGGCAGGCCGGGCCGAGGCACCTCACGGCGACCGGCGATTCTGCCGAAGCCCGTGCCCCGCGGTGCCGGCGCCCGGCGGCCCAGGATCCGGCGGCCGGAAAAAGCGTGTGGCCCGACCCCGGAACGGGATCGGGCCACACGGTGCGGCTTCGGCGGCGTCAGCGGGCCGCGGCCTCCATGGCCTGCTTGACGGCGGCGCGCTTCTGCCGGAGCTTGGCGAGCGCCTCCTCCAGGATGGCCTCGCCGTCCTCGTCGCTGCGCCGCTCCTTCACGTACGCGAGGTGGGTCTTGTACGGCTCCGTCTTCGGCGGGGCCGGGGGGTTCTCGGAGTCCTGGCCGGCGGGGAACCCGCAGCGCGGGCAGTCCCAGGTCTCGGGGACCGCGACGTCCGTCGCGAAGCTGGGGCGGGTCTCGTGCCGGTTGGCGCAGTAGAAGGTCACCCAGACGCGGGGGGCGGCGTCGCCGCGCTCCGCCTCTCCCATCGGACCGGCCCCGACACGGCTGCCCCGAATCGCGTTGCCACTACCCACGGAATACTCCTCGCTTGGTGTGCCGCCGCCGCCCGTGACCTTCGAGGACGGCGCGGCGCTCGCATGTGTTGGACGGGCCGGCTCAGCCGACGCCCTTGTGCTTGAACAGCAGTCCCAGCACGACGATCGAGGCGAACCAGACCACCCCGACGCCGATGGTCAGCCGGTCGAGGTTGCGCTCGACCACCGACGACCCTCCGAGGGAGGACGAGACGCCGCCGCCGAACATGTCGGACAGGCCGCCGCCCTTGCCCTTGTGCATCAGGACGAGGACCACCATCAGCAGGCTCGTGACGATGAGCACGATGGACGTTGCGATGATCACGTTTCTTCAGCGCCTTGTCTGTAGTTCAGGACGGAGGTCGAGCCGGACCGGGCGTTTACCCGTCAGCTACGAAGGGTACGACGAAGTCCCCGCTGGTTCGGCAAGAACCCCCGGTTCACGCGGAATTGATCAGATGTGATCAGACCGGCAGATCCCGGTACCGGCAGATCTTGACGAACTCTCCCGGGTCCAGGCTGGCACCTCCGACCAAGGCGCCGTCCACGTCGGCCTGCGCCATGATCCCGGCGACGTTGCCGCCCTTCACCGAACCGCCATACAGGATACGCGCCTCGTCGGCCACACCGCCGTCGTACAGCTCGGCGAGCCGCGTGCGGATGGCCCCGCAGACCTCCTGCGCGTCCTGCGGCGTGGCGACCTCGCCGGTGCCGATCGCCCAGACGGGCTCGTAGGCGATCACCGAGCGCCGCACCTGGTCGGCGGTGATCTTCTCAAGCCCGCCGTCGACCTGCGCGAGCACGTGCGGGACGTGCCCGCCGGCCTTGCGGACCTCCAGCCCCTCGCCCACGCACAGGATCGGGGTGAGGTCGGCGGCGAGCGCGGCCCTGGCCTTGGCGTTGACGACCGCGTCGTCCTCGGCGTGGTACTGGCGCCGCTCGGAGTGCCCGACGACGGCGTAGGTGCAGCCGAGCTTGGCCAGCATCGCCGCGGAGATCTCGCCGGTGTAGGCGCCGGACGCGTGCTGGGAGACGTCCTGCGCGCCGTACTGGATGCCGTACTTGTCGGCCTCGATCAGGGTCTGCACCGAGCGGAGCGCGGTGAACGGCGGGAGCACCGCGACGTCGACGGCCGCGTAGTCGGCGTCCTTGAGCGCGAACGCCATCTTCTGGACGAGCGCGATCGCCTCGAGGTGGTTGTTGTTCATCTTCCAGTTGCCGGCCATGAGCGGCTTGCGGCCGGTCGGGCCGCCGGAAGGGGTCGCGCGGGCCATCGTCAGTCCTCCAGGGCTTGCAGGCCGGGCAGCGTCTTGCCTTCGAGGTACTCGAGGCTCGCGCCGCCGCCGGTCGAGATGTGGGAGAAGGCCGCCTCGTCGAAGCCGAGCAGCCGGACGGCGGCGGCCGAGTCGCCGCCGCCGACCACGGTGAACGCGCCGGAGTCGATGAGGCCCTGCGCGACGGCGCGGGTGCCGTGCGAGTAGGGCTCCATCTCGAACACGCCCATGGGGCCGTTCCAGAAGACCGTCCTGGCGTCGGCGAGGCGCGCGGCGAACAGCTTGCCGGACTCGGGCCCGATGTCCAGGCCCAGCCGGTCGGCCGGGATCGCGTCGGCGGGCACCACGTCGTGGTCGGCGTCCGCGGCGAACGCGGTGGCCGCGACGATGTCGACCGGCAGCACGAACTCGACCCCGGTCTCCTCGGCGCGACGCAGGTACTCGCGGACGGTGTCGAGCTGGTCCTCCTCGAGCAGGCTCCGGCCGACCTCGTGGCCCTGCGCCTTGAGGAAGGTGAACACCATGCCGCCGCCGATGAGGATGCGGTCGGCCTTGCCGAGCAGGTTGTCGATGACCCCGAGCTTGTCGGACACCTTGGACCCCCCGAGCGCGACCGCGTAGGGGCGCTCGACGTCCTCGGTGAGCTTCCTGAGCACCGCGACCTCGGCGGCGATCAGCCCGCCCGCGGCGTGCGGCAGCCGCTTCGGCACGTCGTAGACGGACGCGTGCCTGCGGTGCACCGCGCCGAACCCGTCCCCCACGTAGACCTCGGCGAGCGCGGCCAGCCGGTCGGCGAAGGCGCCGCGCTCGGCGTCGTCCTTGCTGGTCTCGCCCGGCTCGAAGCGCAGGTTCTCCAGCAGCGCGACGCCGCCGTCGGCGAGGCCGTCGGCCGCGGCGCGGGCGGAGTCGCCCACGACGTCGGTCGCGGACGCCACCGGCGCGCCCAGCAGCTCGCCCAGGCGGGCGGCGACCGGCGCGAGCGACAGCTCGGGCTTGACCTGCCCCT
>NZ_JBEZJP010000250.1:0-11769 GCF_040653175.1 Actinomadura sp. NPDC048032 | reverse complement strand
ATCGCCTTCCCCAGCGGCCGCTCCGCCGACGAGGTCTGCCCGACCGAGGTCGCCGTGATCGCCTGGGCGGCCAATCTCGGGACGCTGACCTTCCACCCGTGGCCCGTCCGCAAGGGCGACGTCGACCATCCGGACGAGCTGCGCATCGACCTCGACCCGCAGCCCGGCACCGACTTCTCCGACGCCGTCCGCGTGGCGCTGGGCCCGGCCCGCGACCTGCTGTCGGAGCTGGGCTACACCGGGTACGTCAAGACGTCCGGCAAGGGCGGCGTGCACATCTACGTCCGCATCGAGCCGCGCTGGACGTTCACCGAGGTCCGCCGGGCCGCCCTCGCCTTCGGCCGCGAGGTGGAGCGCCGCGCCCCCGCCGAGGTCACCACGCGGTGGTGGAAGGAGGAGCGGGGCGAGCAGGTCTTCATCGACTTCAACCAGAACGCGCGCGACCGCACGATCGCGTCGGCCTACAGCGTCCGGCCGGCCCCGCACGCGCCGGTGTCGGCGCCCGTGACCTGGGACGAGCTTCCCGACGTCGACCCGCACGACTTCACCATCGCCACGATGCCGGCCCGCTTCGCCGAGGTGGGCGACCTGCACGCCGCGATCGACGACGCGTCCTTCTCCCTCGACGCCCTGCTCGACATGGCCGACCGCGACGAGAAGGACCACGGCCTCGGCGACATGCCGTACCCGCCGAACTACCCGAAGATGCCGGGGGAGCCCAAGCGCGTCCAGCCCAGCAAGGACACCGACAACCACTAGGGAATCTCCGCCGCACGGCTCCGAGCATCTGACGGGCCCGGCCACCGGCTTCGTCCTCCGGCGAAGGGCTGACCGATCGTCTTCACCTGCTCGGCGCCGCGAGAGCGCCGCGTTGTGACGGGCGTGAGGCCCGCCGCCTCGGTGGCGGCGGGCCTCACGGCAGGGGTCGGCGTGTCAGGGGATCAGTAGAGCTTGCGCTCCTGGACGGGCAGGCTGACCTCGGACGGGCCGCGCCACGTGGTCGCGCTGCGCGGCGGGGCGACCAGCGTCTCCACGTCCTCCCCGGCCGCGACGACCGGGACGGAGACGGAGCTGCCGCGCAGGTCGACCGTCACCTGGGCGCCGGTGGGCGTGTCGAAGTTGTAGTCCGCGTCCGTCCCGGCGAGGACGAGCGCCAGCCGGTGTCCCTTCTTCAGCAGGTACTCCTGGCTGAGCGTCTGCCAGGAGACGGTGTAGTAGCGGCCGGACCTCAGCGGCTCGGGCCGGCTCAGCGACCGGTGGTTCTGGGCGTCGAGCCATCCCCGGGCGACGACGTTGACCGGTGACGTGACCGTTGTGACCTCTGTCTGCCGGTAGCAGGCGTCGTCGGCGGGCGTGCTCTCACCGTGGCAGTCCTCGGTGGTCAGGGTCCGGATGCCGGAGCCCGCGCCGAGGTAGTTCACGCGGGTGTCCTCGCCGTAGTCGACGAGCAGCGCGGTGAGGTTCGCGGTCGGCTTGTCCAGCTTGATCCTCAGCCGGGCGTCCGGGGTGCCGGACAGGCGGCCGGTCTTCGGCAGGGGCGCCGACACGAACGCCGTCCGGTAGGGCCGCGCCGCCGTGGGATCGGCGACCATCGCCTCCTCCGGGTATCCCGCGCCCTCGGGGCCGGCGGCGTCGGTGAAGGAGGCGGTCGCGCCCGCCGCAGCCGGCTTCAGGCCCAGGGAGCCGTCCGCGCCGGGGCGCAGGACGACGCCGCGCGCGTCGCGGGACGGCCAGTCCCGCTGGGTGATCCACTGGTCCGGTCCGACCTCGATGTCGGCGCGCGGCTCGCTCATGATGCCGTTGGGCACCTTCTGCAGTTCGTGGTCGAACCACCGGTGCAGGGTCGCCACCCACGCGTCCCGCCGGGTGTCGAACGGGTCGACGTGGCCGCGCTGCGACAGCCAGACCTTGCGCTGGACGCCGCGCCGCGCGAGGGCGCTCCACCACTTGGCGAAGTGGTCGTCCTTCACGTTCAGGTCGTTGACGCCGTGGGCGGCGAAGACGCTCGCGTGGACGCGGGAGGCCCGCGCGATCGTCCCGTCCCGGTAGTCGGCGGTCTTCCAGTAGGCGTTGTAGTTGCCGGTCGCGTCGTCCTCGCCCTCGTCCAGTTCCGCGTTGACGGCCGCGCACTTGGCGGGCGGGTCGGTGTCGACGTAGTCGGCGAGCCACGGCTGCTCGTCGTCGGTGTACTTCACGCCGTTCATCCGGCTGTAGTCGTACCAGCTGCTGATCGCCGAGATGGGGACGATCGTCTCCAGCCCCTCGACGCCGGTGGCCGCCACGCCGTTGGCGAGCGTCCCGTCGTAGGACTTGCCGATCATGCCGGTGCGGCCGGTCGTCCAGGTCGCCTTCACGGGGCTGCCGTCCGGCCGGTAGGCGCGGGCGCGCCCGTTGAGCCAGTCGACCACGGCCTTGCCGCCGAGGACGTCGGTCGGGCCGCCGCTGACCGGGCAGCCGTCGGAGCGGGTCGTGCCGACCATGTCCACGGCGAGGAACGCGTACCCGCGCGGGACGAAGTAGTTGTCGTAGTAGAGCGGGAACTTCACCGGGTTCCCGTTCGCGTCGTAGGTCTTGCGCTCGCTCTCGTTGCCGCGCCCCGCGTTGTCGTAGTAGGGGCTCTCATCCATGATCACCGGCACCCGCAGACCGTGCTCGGTCTCCTTCGGCCGGATGATGTCCACGTTGACGCGGTCCTTCTTGCCGTCCCGGTCGCTGTCCACGCCGGACTCGACGTAGACGTGCTCGCGGATCGCGTCCTTGTAGGAGAAGACGGGCTGGGTGACCCCGTCCTTCACCACGATCTTGGGGGACGTCCCGGCCAGCGCCGTGGCGCCGCCGCCCGCGGCGGCGAGCGCCGCGCCGGTCAGCACGGCCGCCGTCATGGTCCGCCGGGTTCGTCTCAGGGATCGCCTGGCCAACCCGCACCTCCGTCTATGGAAACGATCTCCGACGGGCACAGGCTCCCCGGCCGGGGGCCGCGGGTAAAGGGCGGTGCGCGACGAAGACCGCCCGGATTTGGTCACGTCCTGCCCTTGCCCCGACAAAAATGTCCCTATTGCGGATTTCGGATGTCCGGGAAAGGGGCGCGGGGATGCCCGGCGCACCGGCCGGGCATCCCCGCCCCATGGGTTGGAGCTATCGGAAATCACTGAAGATGGGCCCGTTCCGCCTCAACTTCTCCAAGAAGGGCGTCGGGCACAGCGTCGGAGCGCGCGGAGCCCGCTACACCCGCTCGGCGGACGGGCGCCGTCACATGACGCTGCGCATCCCCGGAACCGGCCTGTCGTGGAGGCGGTCCCTGAAGTCGTCTAGCCGCTCTTAGCGCGGTTGACCGCGGACAGGACGGCCTCCACCGACGCGGTGAGCACGGACGTGTCGCGTCCCGCGCCCCAGCGGGTCACGCCGTCCACGCGGCACTCGGCGTAGGCGACGGCCGCGGCGTCGCGCCCGGTCCCGGCCGAGTGCTCGGCGTACCGCAGGACCTCCACCTCGATCCCGGCGGAGGCCAGCGCGCCGGTCAGGGCGTCCAGCGGGCCGTTGCCCGTGCCGGTGCGCTCGCGCCCGGCGCCGTCGACCCGGACCACGCCGGTGAACTCGTGCCGCCCCGGACCCGTGGGGGAGGTCCGCCACCCGGTCACCTGGACCGGTCCCGGCCGGTCCAGGTACTCGGCGCGGAACAGCTCCCACAGCTCGTCCGCGGTGACCTCCTCGCCGCTGCCGTCCGTCGCCCGCTGCACCACGCGCGAGAACTCGATCTGCAGGCGGCGCGGCAGGTCGAGGCCGTGCCCGGTGCGCAGCAGGTAGGAGACGCCGCCCTTCCCGGACTGGCTGTTGACCCGGATCACCGCCTCGTACCCGCGCCCGACGTCGGCGGGGTCGACCGGCAGGTACGGCACGTCCCACGGCAGCCGCTCCGGCGGCACGCCCCGCTCCGCGGCGAGGCGCGCGTGGCGCGCCATGCCCTTGGCGATCGCGTCCTGGTGGGTGCCGGAGAACGCCGTGTACACGAGGTCGCCGCCGTACGGGTGCCGCTCGTGGACGGGCAGCCGGTTGCAGTGCTCGACCGTCCGCCGGATCTCGTCGATGTCGGAGAAGTCGATCCGCGGGTCGACGCCCTGCGCGTGCAGGTTCAGCGCCAGCGTGACCAGGTCGACGTTGCCCGTCCGCTCCCCGTTGCCGAAGAGGCAGCCCTCGATCCGCTGCGCGCCGGCCAGCAGCGCCAGCTCGGCGCACGCGACGCCCGTCCCGCGGTCGTTGTGCGGGTGGACCGACAGGATGACCGCGTCCCGCCTGGCCAGGTTGCGGTGCATGTACTCGATCTGGTCGGCGTACACGTTCGGGGTGGCGATCTCGACCGTGGCCGGCAGGTTCAGGATCACCGGCCGGTCGGGGGAGGCGTCCCAGAGCGCGGTGACCGCGTCGCACACCTCCAGCGCGTAGTCGGGCTCGGTGACGTTGAAGGTCTCGGGGGAGAACTCGAACCGCACGCCCGGCCCCGCGAGCCGCGCCACGTCGGCCGCCCCGTCCAGGACCAGCCGCCGCACCCCGTCCCGGCCGGACCCGAGCACGACGTCGCGCCACACCGGCCCCGTCGCCGTGTACAGGTGGACGACGGCCCTCGGCAGCCCCGCGACGGAGGCGAACGTCCGCTCGATCAGCTCCGTGCGCGCGGGCGTGAACACGACGGGCGTCACGTCGTCGGGCACGCCGGTCTCGGCCAGGTGCCGGACGAAGTCGAAGTCGGTCCGGCTGGCCGAGGGGTAGCCGACCTCGATCTCCTTGAAGCCCATCGCCACGAGCAGGTCGAACATGCGGCGCTTGCGGGCGGTGTCCATGGGCTCGGCCAGCGCCTGGTTGCCGTCCCGCAGGTCGACGGGCACCCACAGGGGCGCGCTCTCGACGCGCCTGGACGGCCAGGTCCGCTCGACGTCCGGCACGGGCGACGGCACGCGCTCGTGGACGGACCGGTACCGGTGGAACGGCATGGAGCTGCCGCGCTGGGGGTTCCAGAAGGGCGCGCCGTCCGCCACCGGGCCGGACGGGGTGCGCAGGGTGGGAAAGCGCGTGGGCGTGCTGGGGGAGGTCATGGGCCTGTTCCTCGTTCGATCGCCGGACGACCGGCAGCACCGGACCCCGCGGCGGGGTGCCGGTCAGGATCAGGCCCCGCCGCGGCGACCGAGAAGAAGGCCCTGCCACGACACGCCGCCAGCCAACCACACCTCAGCTCCTCAGACAAGCTGAGGTGGCCCTACCCTGGAGGCCCGCCGCCGTCCCCGGAGGACTCCCGATGCCGCTCGGCCCGCTCCGTCCCAGCCCGCTCGTCGAGCAGGCCGCGCAGCGCCTGCGCGACCAGATCGCCGCCGGGGCCTGGCCGGTCGGGACGCGGCTGCCCGGCGAGACGACCCTCGCCAGGGAGCTGGGCGTGGGCCGCTCCACCGTCCGCGAGGCCCTGCGCGCCCTGGCCGGGGCCGGTCTCGTGCAGGCCCGGCAGGGCGCGGGCGTCTTCGTCACCGCGACCGAGCCGGCCGAGGACTGGCCCGCCCGGCTCCGCCGCGCCTCGGTCGCCGACGTCTACGAGATCCGCGCCATGCTGGAGGTCCGCGCCGCCGAGCTGGCCGCCGAGCGCCGCACGCCGGACGACCTGGGCGCCCTCGACCGGGCGCTCGCCGACCGCGACGCGGCCCTGGCCGGCGAAGGCGCCGGCCCCGGCGTCGAGGCGTTCATCGACGCCGACATCGCCCTGCACACCGCCGTCGTGGCCGCCGCGCACAACCCGGTCCTCGCCGACCTGTACGCCGGGTTCGTGCCCGTCCTGCGCGACGGCCTGCTCGACCTCGCCGCCCTGGTGGACGTCCGCGCGGCCGACGACGCCCACGGCCGGGCGGCCCACGCCGCCCTGGTCGAGGCCGTCCGCGCCCGGGATCCGGCGGCCGCGAGCGCCGTCATCAGGGCCGAGCTCGACCGGACCCTGGCCGGCCTACTCCAGGGCGGATAGCAGGGGCGGCAGGTCGCCGTCGTGGACGACCGTCAGGCGGCGCGTGGCCCGGGTGAGGGCGACGTAGAGGTCCTGGCCGCCCTTGGCGGACTCGGCGAGGATCCCGGCCGGGTCGACGACGACGACCGAGTCGAACTCCAGGCCCTTGGCCTCCTCGGCGGTGAGGACGACCACGGGCGAGTCGAGGGCCTCGGGGGTGGCGCCGACGGCGGCGTCCGGGAGGGCCCGCAGCACGCCGGCGTGGCGCGCCGCCGAGGTGATGACGGCGAGGCGGCCCTCCTTGAAGGCGCCGCCGATGTCCTCGCCGCCGGTCACGAGGACGAGCTCCGAGCGCACGAGGGACGGCAGCTCGTCGACCGGCATCGCGACCGCGGCGGGCGGCGGCCCGTCGTCGCGGACGGGTTCGGGCGGCGTCTGGTCCGGGGCGACGGCGGCCAGGACGTCCGCGGCGACCTTCATGATGGCGGCCGGGGTGCGGTAGTTGACCATGAGCCGCTGCTCGCGCCACCGGCCCGGGACGTAGCGGTCGAGCATCTGGCCCCACGAGGCCGCGCCCGCCGCGCTGCCCGTCTGGGCGATGTCGCCGACCACCGTGAGGGAGCGCGTCGGGACGCGCCGCATCACGGTCCGCCACGCCATCTCCGAGAGCTCCTGCGCCTCGTCCACGATGACGTGGCCGTAGGCCCATTCGCGGTCGGCCTTGGCGCGCTGGGCGGTGGTGAGGCGCGGGCCGCCGTCGTGGTGGCGCTCGGCCAGCTCGCTCGCGGAGATCAGGTCGCTGGCCAGGATCATCTCGGTGCCGTCCGTGGTCTGCATGACCTCGCGGGCGTAGCGCTCCTCCTCGGCGAGCCTGGCCTGCGCGGCCCTCGCGCGGGCCTTGTCGGCGGAGTCGTCCCTGCCGAGGAGTTCGGCGGCCTCGTCCAGCAGGGGGACGTCGGAGACCGTCCACGGCGAGCCCGGCGGGCGGTGCAGGAGCTCCCGCTCGTCGGGGGACAGGCCGGCCTCGGCGCCCACGCGCGCCACCGCCTCGGGGGAGCCGTAGAGGTCGCCGAGGAGCCGCTCGGGGGTCAGGTCGGGCCACAGATCGTCAAGAGCGGACCGGACGCCCGGGTCCTGCCAGAGGGCCTCCTTGGCCAGGCGGAGGTCCGTCTCGTCCAGGAGGGGCTCGTCCTCGGCCTCGTCGATCAGCTCCTGGAGCCAGCCGGGCAGCCCGCCGGACTTCGCCATCTCCTCGAGGGGCTCGTCCATGATGCGGTCGAACTGCTCGGCCCGGTCGAAGGCGAGCGCCTCCAGCATGTCGTGGACGAAGCGGCGGCGCTGGAGGTTGTGCGGGGCGCGCAGGGCGCGGGCGCGGTCACGGATCCGCTCGCACTTGTCGGCATCCACCACCAGCGTGAGGCCGTCGGCCTCGACGCGCAGCCCTCCGGCCGGGACGCGCTGCCGGTCGCGGACGGCGGCCTCCACGAGGCCCGCCATCCGCAGGTCGCCCTTGAGGACGGCGGCCGCGGGCGTCTCGGCGGCGGTCGCCTTGAGCCCCGGGTACAGCTCGCCGACCGTGGCCAGCGCCACGTCCGTCTCGCCCAGGCCGGGCAGCACCTGCTCGATGTAGCGCAGGAACGTGGCGTTCGGGCCCACGATGAGGACGCCGCGCCGCTCCAGGACGTCGCGGTGCGTGTAGAGCAGGTAGGCGGCCCGGTGCAGGGCGGCGACCGTCTTGCCCGTGCCGGGCCCGCCCTGGACGACCAGGACCCCTTGGAGGCCGGAGCGGATGACCTGGTCCTGCTCCTCCTGGATGGTGGCGACGACGTCGCTCATCCGGCCCGTCCTGCCGCGGCGGAGGGTGGAGAGCAGGGCCGCCTCGCCGACGATGCCGCCGCGCTCGGACTCGTCCAGGCCGTCCAGGTCGAACACCTCGTCGTCCAGCCGGACGACCTCCCGGTGGCGCAGGTGGAGGTGGCGGCGGCGGGCGAGCGTGCCGGGCGCCCCCGGCGTGGCGGTGTAGAACGGCCGGGCCGCCGCGGCGCGCCAGTCGATCAGGAGGGGCTCGTGGTCCTCGTCGCGCAGGCCGATGCGGCCGATGTAGAAGGTGTCGCCGGGGCCGTCGGCGTCGGCGCGGTGGTCGATGCGGCCGAAGCACAGGCCGTGCTCGACGGCGTTCAGCTGGACCAGCCGCCGGGCCGCCTCGTCCGTGGCGATGGCGCTCTCGACCCGCGCCTGGAACGCGGCGCCGCCGCCCGCCGCCGGCCCCTCGCGCAGCGCGGTCGCGGTCCTGTCGCGCTCGGCGTCGAGCCGCGCGTACACGCGGGACACGTAGTCCTGCTCGACGCGCACGGCGGTCGTCGCCGCCCTCTCATCCCGTTCGGGGTTGACAGTGTCCGCTTGACGATGTCCCATGCCCCGGCTACACTCCTATTCATAGGGTGGAGTATCTGTATGCGCATTTGCGACTCAGCAGTCTAGCACCCTTTCCGCGCTCCGCGTGATCTTCTAGCGCCCTCCAAAAGATCGTCTGTGTTGTGGCGGGCGTCATCCGCGCGGAACCCCCTGGACATCGATCTTCGTGAGGCTGTCGGCGAGCAGCACTGCCGGACCCCTCCGAAAGGTCACCTCTCCATGGCCGACTCCGCCCGCCCGCTGAACCGGCGCGCCTTCCTCGCCTCCAGCGGGCTCGCCACCAGCGGACTCCTCACCGCCGTCGCCGTGACCGGCGTACCCGGCACCGCCCACGCGGCCCCCCGGGGCCGCGCCCTGCCCGCCGACCCGTTCACCCTCGGCGTCGCCTCCGGCGACCCCGAACCCGACGGGTTCGTCCTCTGGACCCGCCTGGCCCTGGACCCGCACGCCGAGGACGGCCTCGGCGGCATGCCCGCCCGCACCGTCCCCGTCCGCTGGGAGGTCTCCTCCGACTCCCGGTTCCGCCGCATCGACCGGCGCGGCACCGCCGCCGCCCGCCCCGACGCCGCCCACTCCGTCCACGTCGAGCTGAACGGCCTGCGCCCCGGCCGCGACTACTGGTACCGGTTCCGCGTGGACGGCCACGTCTCCCCGGTCGGGCGGACGCGCACCGCCCCCCACCCGGCCACCTTCGGCCCCGCCCTCGCCATGGCCTTCGTGTCGTGCTCGCAGTTCGAGCACGGCTACTTCACCGCGTACCGGCGGCTGGCCGAGGAGAATCCCGACCTCGTCCTGCACCTCGGCGACTACCAGTACGAGTACAAGAAGGGCGTCTACACGATCCCGGGCGGCAACGTCCGCGACCACGAGGGCCCCGAGACGGTCAGGCTGGCGGACTACCGCCTGCGGCACGCCCAGTACAAGACCGACCGCGACCTCCAGGCCGCGCACCAGGCCGCCCCATGGCTCGTCGTGTTCGACGACCACGAGGTCGAGAACAACTGGGCCGGCTACGTCCCCGAGGAAGGCTCCGACACGCCCTCCTACGACGACTTCCGCGCCCGCCGCGCCGCCGCGTTCAAGGCGTACTACGAGAACATGCCGCTGCGCCGGCGGTCCGTTCCCGCGGGCCCCGACATGCAGGTCTACCGGCGGGTGCGGTGGGGCCGGCTGGCCAACTTCCACATGCTCGACACCCGCCAGTTCCGCGACGACCAGGGCTGCGGCGACGGCTACAAGGACTGCCCCGCCGCCACCGACCCCAAGCGCTCCATCACCGGCGCCGAGCAGGAGAAGTGGCTGCTCGACGGCTTCCGCCGCTCCACCGCCCGGTGGGACGTCCTCGGCCAGCAGGTCTTCTTCGCCCAGCGCGACAACACCGCCGGGCCCGTCAAGAAGACCTCGATGGACTCCTGGGACGGCTACGCCGCCTCCCGCGACCGGATCACCAAGGGCTGGCTGGACGCCGGGGTCCGCAACCCCGTCGTGCTCACCGGCGACGTCCACGCCCACTGGGCCAGCGACCTGAAGGCCGACTACGACGACCCGGACTCCAGGACGGTCGGCTCGGAACTGGTGTGCACCTCCATCACCAGCACCGGCGACGGCAAGGACTCCAACCCCGCCGACCACCCCTACCTCAAGATCAACCCCCATCTGCGCTTCTACAACAACCAGCGCGGCTACGTGCTGACGAGGATCGACAAGGAGGAGATGAGGGCCGACTTCAAGACGCTCCCGACCGTCCGGACCCCGGGCGCCGACATCTCCACCAAGGCGACGTTCGTCATCGAGGACCGCGTCCCCGGCGTCAACCAGGCCTACCTGCGGCCCTACGCCTCGGCGAAGGCGGCGGCGCAGCCGGACCAGGACCTGATCCGGCAGACCGTCCGGAACGAGACCCAGCCCTGAGGACCGGACGGCCGGGACGCGCGCAGCGTCCCGGCCGTCCCCGGCGCCGGGGCGTCAGCCCTCAGCGGTCCACGCGGGGGCTCGTCGCCGGACCGCCGAAGATGTCGTCGAGGTCGTAGGCCACCGGCACCTCCAGCTGGGCGTAGGTGCAGGAGTCCGGCGTCCGGTCGGGGCGCCAGTTCCGGAACCGCGCGGTGTGCCGGAACCGGTCGCCCTCCATCGCCTCGTACGCCACCTCGACCACCAGCTCCGGACGCAGCGGGACCCAGCTGAGGTCCTTCTTGCCCGTCCATCGGGAGATCGCCCCGGGCATGCGGTCGACGGTCGCCTCCGTCTGGCTGGCCCACTCGGCCCACGGGTGCTGGGACAGGTCCTCCAGCCGGTAGGGCTGCAACTCCTCGACCAGTTCGGCGCGGCGCTTCATCGTGAACGACGCCGCGACGCCGACGTGCTGGAGATTGCCGTCGGTGTTGTAGAGCCCGAGCAGCAGCGACCCCACGATGGGCCCCGACTTGTGCCAGCGGAAGCCCGCCACCACGCAGTCGGCCGTCCGCTCGTGCTTGACCTTGAACAGCACGCGCTTGTCGGGCTCGTACGGGGTGTCGCGCGGTTTGGCGATGACGCCGTCCAGCCCGGCGCCCTCGAACTCGTCGAACCAGCGCAGCGCCAGCTCGTAGGAGTCGGACGCGGGCGTGACGTGGATCGGCGCCTTCGCCCCGGCCAGGGTGTCGACGAGCCGCTGCCGCCGCTCGCCGAGCGGCACCTCCATCAGCGACTCGTCACCGAGGGCGAGCAGGTCGAAGGCCACGAACGACGCCGGAGTCTGCTCCGACAGGAGCTTGACCCGGGAGGCGGCCGGGTGGATGCGCTGCTGGAGGGCGTCGAAGTCGAGGCGCGTCCCCCGGGGCAGCACGATCTCGCCGTCCACCACGCACCGCTCGGGCAGCTCGCGCCGCACCGCCTCGACCAGTTCGGGGAAGTAGCGGGTGAGCGGCTTCTCGCCGCGGCTGGACAGCTCCACCTCGTCGCCGTCGCGGAAGACGATGCAGCGGAACCCGTCCCACTTCGGCTCGTACAGCAGGTCGCCCTTGGGCATGGTCTTGACGGCCTTGGCCAGCATCGGCGGCAGCGGCGGGCTGATCGGCAGGTCCATCCCCCCATCTTGCGCCCCCGCACCGACAAAAGGGCGCCCCGGGGGTCCGATAACGTGCAGGTCATGCGCCGTCTGCTGCCCGAGCCCGCCGCCGCCGGCGTCGATCCCTACGAGGTCTACGGAGACCTGCCGCGCCTGCGGCTCGGCATGGTCATGAGCGCGGACGGGTCCGTCACCGACGCCGAGGGCTGGACCGACGGCCTCGGCGGCGCCGCCGACTTCCGCGTCTTCCGGACCCTGCGCGCCCTGGCCGGCGCGATCCTCGTCGGCGCCGGGACCGTCCGCACCGGACGCCTCGGCCCCGCGCGCCTGCGCC
>NZ_JBEZJP010000249.1:0-11770 GCF_040653175.1 Actinomadura sp. NPDC048032 | reverse complement strand
AGAAGGGCCTGTTCGCCAGCCCCAGCTGGCCCATGCACACCAAGGTCAAGGTGACCTACAAGGGCCGCAGCATCACCGGCTTCGTCGGTGACCGCGGGCCCGGCGAGCCGTCCCACCGGGGCGTGATGCTCGACCTCGACACCTACACCTTCCGGTACCTGCTGGACGGCAAGAAGCCGGCGAGCAAGTACGACGCCGGCTCCGGCGAGGGCCACCTGAAGGGCGTCAAGTGGGAGGTCCTTTCCTGGGGCTCCGGCGCCGGGAAGAAGGGCAATCCCCGGCCTTTCGGCTCATGACATGAGGCCGGCGGGCCATTCGTGAAACGGCTCACAGCGCGAATGTGAGCCCGGCCACGACCGGCTCGCATGGCCTCTCCAAGACCCGGCGCAGGGCTGCCGGTGCATGGAAAACGGGGATTCCCCGGTATCGAAAGATCACCGGGGAATCCCCATTTTCAGCGTGCCCGCGTTCTCGCGTGCCAGCTCCCGCGACAGCTGTGCCACCGGGTCGTGGTCCTCCAGCACGGCCGCATCGTCGGCGCCCTGGAGGGAGACCGGCTCACCGAACCGGAGCTGAGCCTCGCCGTGCACGCCGGTTTCGCCGACCCCCTCTAGGCGGCCAGGAGGGGGATGACGGGAGCGAACGCCTCCATGGCCGCGTCCGAGACCTGGTAGTAGGTGAACCCGAAGCGGTCGCGGCGGGCCAGCATCTGCTCGGCGATGTGCTCGGGCGGGCCCACGAACTGGGACGGCATGCCGAGGACCAGTTCGGTCGACGAGGCGCCCCAGCCGCGCATCACCGCGACCTTCGCGGCGGCGCGGCGGGGGTCGGGGCCGAACGCGGGCGTCACCATCATGCTCAGCTCGACGTCCCGGTCCCCGGCGGCCTCGCGGACCCAGTCGACCTTCCGGGCGATGGTGTCGGGAAGGCGCTCGGAGAGTTCGTCCGAGATCGTCCCCTCGGGCAGCGCGCGGGGAAGGATCCCGACGGTGTCGGCGTACCGGCCGGCGATGCCGAGCATGCGCCGGCTGCCCGCGCCGACGACGAGGGGCGGGCGCTGCTCCGGACGGGGGAAGACCGTGAGGCCGTCGATCGTGTAGTGCTCGCCGGTGAACGAGGTCTTCTCGCCGCTCAGCAGGCCGCGCAGGATCCGCAGCGACTCCGCCAGCCGCCCGACCCGCGTCCCGGGCGGGTCGAAGGGCATCCCGGCGGCCGCGTACTCCTCGCGCAGCCAGCCCGCGCCGAGGCCCAGCTCGAACCTCCCGCCCGACAGGTGGTCGAGCGTCGCGGCCTCCTTGGCGAGCATGACCGGGTGCCGGAAGTCGTTGGACAGCACCATCGTGCCCAGCCGCAGCGTGCTCGTCGCGGCCGCGGCGGACGCCAGCGCCACCATGGGCGCGAGCTGTTCGCCGAACGGCTCGGCGACGAAGTGGTCCCGCAAGGTCAGGACGTCGTATCCCAGCTCTTCGGCGCGGCGGGCCGTGCCGGCCAGTTCCGCGCCCGAGCGGATCGACTCGCCCACCACGCCGAAGCGGAAGTTCCTGTGCATGTTCCGAGCGTGCCCCGTGGCAGGGCCGTCTGGCTGGCAGGAATGCGACATGAGGGTCGGACCGGCGGAACGAGGCGAGCGGCTCGGTCGCCGTCCGTGCGGCGTAAGGGCGTCACCGACTGCCCCGTTCGCGCCGGTCGTTTCCAGGCTGCGACGTGCCGCGCGGTTTTTCAAGCAGCGGGCGGCCTACCCGCCGACACGCTGGGACAGCACCCGTCCCGGCCAGTCGCCCACGGTGAAGGCGGCGTCCGTCTCGAAGCCGTTGCCCCGGTAGTACTCCACCAGCCGCCCGTCGCCGCCGCCGTAGCAGTCGACGCGCAGCAGGCCCACGCCCTTCGCCCTGGCCTCGTCCCTCGCCTTGGCGATCAGCGCGCCGCCCACCCCGTGCCCGGCGAACGCCCGGTCCGTGACCAGGAGGGTGATGTAGAGCTCCGGCTCGTCGACCGGGTCGACGTAGTGCGGGGGGCCGGGCGCGACCGCCATGACGCCGGCGGGCCGCCCGTCGACCCGCGCCACCCAGATCTCGTCGTCGCGGGCGATCCCGGAGATCCGCTCGACGCGGCGCGGATCCTCTGACCAGGGCTCGCCGCCCCACTGGCCCGTGCGGCCGTTGGCGGCGAGCCACGCCACCGCCCCGTCCAGCATCGCCAGCATCATCGGCGCGTCGCCGGGCCCGCCCTTGTGGATCTCCATCGCACCTCCTCGTGAGGGAGATCCTGGCAGTTCACGATCGCCGGGGCGAGGGGCTCAGGAGCCGATGAAGCCGTGCGCGCGGGTGAAGAGCCCGAGCGTGATCGAGTGGAGGAGGTCGCCGGTCTCCCTGGGGGCCTTGCCCGCGAACGCGCGGGCGTGCGTGCCCTCCAGGACGATGCCGAGCTTGAAGCAGGCCAGCACCGCGTACCAGGTGATGGACGACAGGTCGCGCCCGGCGACGGCGTCCGCGCGCTCGGCGTAGACCTCGACCAGCTCCTCGGCGGTGGGCAGGCCGCCCGCGGCGCCGAGCGGCCCGGCGAGGGCGGCGCTCTGGTCGGCGCGGTCGGGCCAGGTGGCCAGCAGCCAGCCGAGGTCGAGCAGCGGGTCGCCGATGGTGCTCATCTCCCAGTCGACGATCGCGGCGACCTCCGGGCCGTTGAAGGAGTACATCAGGTTGGCCAGGTGGTAGTCGCCGTGCATGATCCCCGGGCGCCACGCCTTGGGTCGGCGCTCCTCCAGCCACCGCGCGACGTCGTCAAGCCCGGGGATGTCGGGCCCGGGATAGCCGTCCAGCGCGCTGTAGGAGTCGAGCTCGGACATCCAGCGGCCCACCTGCCGCTCCAGGAAGCCCTCGGGCTTGCCGAAGTCGCCGAGGCCGACGGCCTCGTGGTCCACGGCGCCCAGCGCGGCGAGCGCTCTCGCCGCGTTTAGTCCCATCTCGCGCCGGACGCCCGCGTCGCCCGCGTGCAGATCGGGCAGCGTGACCGACGCGTTGAAGCCGTCGACCGGGGTCATCAGGTAGAAGACCGCGCCGCCCATGACGGTCTCGTCCGGGCAGGCCGCGATGAGGCGCGGCGCGGGGACGTCGGTTCCGTCGAGGGCCCCCAGCACGCGGGCCTCGCGCCGCAGGACCTCGTTCGTCCTCGCGCGCAGGTGGCCCGGGCCGCGCCTGAGCACGTAGTCGCGTCCACCCCGCCGGAACCGGACCAGCGTGTTCTGGGTGCCGCCCGCCAGCCGCTGGACGTCCTCGAACGGGCCGCCCGGCAGGCCCCGGCTTTCCATCCACCCGGCCAGGACGTCGAAGTCCACCAGGGCGCGGTCGATCTGCTCAGGCTGCACGGCGGTCCCTTTCCGTCGCTCGATGTACCGGAGAGTAACAGTCATGCACTTGCATTACTTACTGAGGTACACCGATTATCGGTGAAGACGACCGAGGAGGCTCGCCATGGCTTGGGATTTCGAGACCGACCCCGCCTACCAGGAACTTCTCGATTGGGCGGACGCCTTCGTCCGGGACGAGGTCGAACCCCTGGACTTGGTGCTCGGCGACCCCTACGACAAGTCCGACCCCCGCTACAAGCGGCTCGTGCGCCCCCTCCAGGACCGGGTGCGCGAGAAGGGCCTGTGGGCGTGCCACCTTGGTCCCGAACTGGGCGGCCAGGGGTACGGGCAGGTGAGGCTCGCGCTGCTG
This sequence comes from Actinomadura sp. NPDC048032, assembly GCF_040653175.1. Taxonomy (NCBI): domain Bacteria; kingdom Bacillati; phylum Actinomycetota; class Actinomycetes; order Streptosporangiales; family Thermomonosporaceae; genus Actinomadura; species Actinomadura sp. NPDC048032. Next base: position 8,057 of record NZ_JBEZJP010000249.1, on the reverse strand, counting down.
AACGAGATCCTGGGCCGCTCGCGCTGGGCGCCGTCCGTGTTCGGCTGCCAGGCGCCCGACTCCGGCAACGCCGAGATCATCGCCCATTTCGGCACGCCCGAGCAGAAGGAGCGCTACCTGCGCCCCCTGCTGGACGGCGAGATCTCCTCGTCGTACTCGATGACCGAGCCGCACGGGGGAGCCGACCCGACCCTGTTCACCACGCGCGCCGTCCGCGACGGCGACGGCTGGGTCATCAACGGCGAGAAGTGGTTCTCCTCCAACGCCCGCCACGCGACCTTCCTGATCGTGATGGCCGTGACGAACCCGGACGTGTCCGCCTACGAGGGCATGTCGATGTTCATCGTCCCGGCCGACGCGCCCGGGCTGGTCACCGTCCGGAACGTGGGCGTCGGCGGCGAGCGCGAGGGCTCCCACGGCTACCTGCGCTACGAGGACGTCCGGGTGCCGGCGGAGAACCTCCTCGGCGACGAGGGCGGCGCGTTCGCGATCGCCCAGACCCGCCTCGGCGGCGGCCGCATCCACCACGCCATGCGGACGATCGCGCAGGTCCGCAAGGCGTTCGACATGATGTGCGAGCGCGCGGTCTCCCGGCGCACGCGCTTCGGCCCGCTTGCCAGGATGCAGATGACCCAGGAGAAGATCGCCGACAGCTGGATCGAGATCGAGCAGTTCCGGCTGCTCGTCCTGCGCACCGCCTGGCTCATCGACAAGCACCGGGACTACAAGGCCGTCCGCAAGGACATCGCGGCGGTGAAGGCGGCGATGCCGAAGGTCTACCACGACGTCGTCCAGCGCGCGATGCACCTGCACGGCGCGCTCGGCGTGTCGAACGAGATGCCGTTCGCCGCCATGATGATGGGGGCCGAGGCGATGGGCATCGCCGACGGCCCCACCGAGGTCCACAAGATCACCGTGGCCCGGCAGCTGCTGCGCGACGTCGAGCCCGTCGAGGGGCTGTGGCCGTCCGGCCACCTGCCCACCCGCCGGGAGGCCGCCCGCGAGCGGTACGCCGAGGCCCTGGAGCATGCGATCGGCAATGAGTGACACACGGGAACGACTGCTGGACGCCGCCGAGACCCTCTACGCCGCCCGCGGCGTGGACGCCGTCAGCCTCCGCGAGATCCTCCAGGAGGCCGGCGCCCGCAACGCCACGGCCGTCCAGTACCACTTCGGCGACCGCGCCGGGATCCTGCGCGCGATCTTCGCCCGGCATGCCCCCGAGGTCGAGGCCCGCCGGCACGCCCTGCTCGACGCCTACGAGGACGGCGAGCAGGGCGTCCGGCCCCTGGCCGCCGCCCTCGTCCGGCCCATGGCGGCCCGCCTGGCCGACGCGTCGGGGCGCTCGTACCTGCAGATCTGGGCGGACGTGCTGAACCGCCCGGAGCCCCTCGTCCCCATGGCGGTCCTGGACGACCCGCGCGACAGCCTCTGCCGGTGGCGGACCCTGGTGGAACCCCTCCTGGAGGAGGACGCGGCCCGGCTGCACCGCCGCTTCACCGCCATCCTGTACGCCGCGATCGAACTGGCCCGCCGCGCCCGCTCCGGCCCCCGGACCGACGACCGCCTGTTCACCAGCTACCTGATCGACGTCGTCGCGGCGATCCTCGGCGCCCCCGTCTCCCCGGAGACCCGCCGCCTCGCGGCCGAACGCGACGCCGCCCGCCGCTGATCGCCGGAAGGGCAGGTCACATTCGTCCAAGACGGGGGACTCCGCTTCCCGCAGACTGGGCATCCCAGACCCAGGGAGGGACGACATGACCAGCGAGATCCGCCGCACCTTCTACCCGCTGATCCGGGCGGCCGATCCGGCCAGGACGCTCGACTGGCTGGAGAAGGTGTTCGGCTTCGAGCCCGTGGACGTGCACAAGGACGACGAGGGCGCCATCGTGCACGCCGAGATGCGCTACGACACCGGCCTCATCATGTTCGGGCCCGCCTCGACCGCCACGGCCGCCGTCTACGTCGCCGTCGACGACCCCGACGCCCACCACGCCCGCGCGAAGGCCGCCGGGGCCGAGATCTTCCGCGAGCCGGCCGACCAGGACTACGGCTCCCGCGACTACGCGGCCCGCGACCCCGACGGCAACGAGTGGTACTTCGGCACCTACCGCCCCTGACTCCGCAAGGGGCCGATCGCCCTCAACCCTCATGATTAATGAGGGGATTCGCGAGAAATGCGGTGCTACGGTGCGGGGGCCGGCCGCGGGACTTCGGTGCGACTTCCGGAACTTGCCTATTAAGCGATGCTTCGCTGCTCGCGCCCCCATTCCCCGGCCGGCGCCTTCGACCGACCGGGGGAGTGATGAGCGAGACGTTCGCCGACCTCGTCGCGTGCGAGGACGTGCTGATGTTCGTGAACGCGGCGATCACGTCCACCGGGCAGCGGGAGTTCCACCACGGTTCGGGGGAGCAGCGGCTCAGCCTGGAGTTCCTGCACGAGTACATGCTGGAGAACTACCGCGACATGTACGCGGCGGTGCTCGCGCTGGACGTCAACGACCACAACGCCGCGATCATCATCCGCAATCTCCTGGTGCGCGCGGGCGACGTGGGGGTCGAGCGGCGGCGCGGCGAGGGGCGGCTGATCGCCCGGCGGCTGGAGACGCTGCCGCCGCAGCGGGTGTACCGGCTGTTCCGCGACCTGCGGCGGCTCGGCGTGAACAACCGGCGGACGCGCGCCGTCATCCGCGACTGGATGGCCGGGCGCCGCGACCCGGCGTTCGACTCCGTCAAGTACCGGACGGCGGTGAAGGACGCGGCGCGGCACGCGCATCTGCGGCTCCGGGGTGAGCAGGCGGCGTTCCTGTTCGCGCCGTCCGGCGTCAAGGCGTTCCAGACGCCCCTCTACGAGCAGTGGCGGCGGGCGCACTACGAGCAGGCCGCGATCTACGAGCTCCCGTACACGGTCGCGGAGGGCTTCGCGGCCAAGCACAAGATCCCCCGCGAGGTCTTCCTGGAGCGGATCCAGCACCGGATGACGCGGCTGGAGCGGTTGCGCCTGCAGGAGAGCGCGCGGGAGGCGAAGGTCGAGGCCGTGCGGGCCGACCTGGGCGAGATGCCGCTGACGAGGCTCGCCTCGTACGTGCTGGCGTTGCCGCTGGACGACCGGGCCCGGCGGCGAGCCGAGCTGACCCTGGCGCTGCGCACCGCCGCCCGGCGCGTGGCCGGGGCCGCGCGCGGCTCGTGGGGACGGGTCACGGCCGTTCTGGACGACAGCTACTCCTCGCTGGGCTCGGGGGAGAAGCGCAGGCGCCCGCTGGCAGTCGCGCTCGCAGCGCACTACCTGCTGGAGGCGCTCGCGAAGGAGTACACGCCGCTGTGGACGTCGGGACGCACCGACGCGCTGCTGATGTACCCGTCCGGTCCGACGCCGCTCGGCCATCGGATCATCGACGCGCTGGAGACGGCGCCCGAGCGGCTCCTCATCGTCTCCGACGGGTGGGACAACGCGCCGCCGGGACTGGCCGCGGACGTCCTGCGGGTCTGGCGGACGCGCCTGGACCCCGGGCACCGCCGCGCCCCGGGGCAGCGGGTCATGATCGTGCACCTGAACCCGGTGTACGACGCGGACGGATTCGACGTGCGGCGGCTGGCGCCGGGCGTGCCGACCGCGGGCGTCCGGGACGCCGAGGACCTGCCGACGCTGGTCGAGCTGGCCCGGTTCGCCGAGGGGCGGGTCGGCCTGCCGAAGCTGCGGGCGCACCTGGCCGACCGGACCGCCCGCTTCCTCGGGGAGGGCGCATGACGACCGCGCTGGACGGCCTGGAGACGAGGCCCGCGCAGGTGTGGGGCTCGATCAGGCTCGTCCCCCTCGTCCGGGACGAGCCCGTGCCGCACCTGCGGCTGCACCGGAAGGCGTTTGAGGAGCCGGTCACCGTCGTGGACGTGGGTGACGCGGCCTATGTCTCGTTCGTTCCCCACGCCTTCGTCGCGACGTGGAGCGACGGCGACCAGGCGCAGGCCGCCTCGTACGGGGCGCGCCTCCTGGAGCGGGACACCCGGGCGGCCCCGCCGCGCATGCCCGTGCGGTTCACGCGGCGGATGGCGAGGAAGGCGGGCAAGGACCGGCTCCGGTTCCTTCCCCTGCACCTGGCCATCGAGGGCTATCTGGCGCTGCACTTCGGCGGTCCGGAGATCGCCTGGGAGGAGTGGTCGCGCCGGGCGGTCGCGCACGGGCTGTCGCCGCGCTGCGAGGAGACCTACCTCGGCCGGCGGGTGCGCGGCCTGGAGGACGCGCTGCGGATCTTCGAGATCCATCCCGGGCAGTGCGGCGTGCTGGTGTACGTCGCCGACGCCCTGGCCAGCGCGTTCGTCGTGCCGCACCCCGACGACTACCGGGCGCTGCACCCGACGCTGGTCGAGGACCTCTTCGGTGAGCTGATCTACATGTACGGCCTGCTGGGCGCCCCGGCGCGCGACCTGACCGCGCCGATCGACCCCGCCGGGATCAGGACGCTGGGCGACCTGCGCGCCGCGGTGGAGATCCGCGAGGCGGAGTGGGCCGCCTTCCACGACGAGGTCATGGCCGGGCGGCTCTTCGACGAGGACGGGTCGCGCCAGAGGGTGCAGTCGCTGCACGGGTTCGAGCTGGCGCGGTTCCTGCCCTCGTTCGCGCTGGGCCGGGAGAACCACATCGGGGAGATCATCACCGGCGGGGAGGGCGAGATCGCCTACCTGAAGACGTTCCGACTCTCGGAGGCGCAGGTCAGGCGCGGGTACCTCCTCAAGCGGCTGGCCGAGCACGACTGGCGGCTGGGCGCCACCGCCGCCGCTCTCGGCACCGACCGCGCGGGCCTGGCGCTGCGCCTCGAACGGGCCGGGTTCGGCTACCTGCTGCGCCAGGACGTCCTCGACCACTTCCGGGCGCAGCGCCGCGCTACCTGAGGCCCGCGAAGAGGTCGTCCTCCCGGGCCGGCGCCTCGATCCGGCTGAAGCGGCGGACGAACGCCTCCGACGAGAACGCCGCCTTCTGCATCTCCTCCGGCAGCTTCAGCAGGAAGATGTTCTCGCCCTGGCTGGCGTGCGCCAGCAGGGCGTCGCGCTTGGCCTCGAAATGGGCGGAGACCTCCAGCACGCTGGTGATCAGCTCGTCGGGGGTGCCGAAGTCCTCGGGCGGCTCGAAGCCGAGGTCCAGGCCCGCGGCCCGGGCGGCCTCGAACATCTGCTTGATCCCCGACCGGGGAATGGCCGTGTAGTAGAGCTTGTCGGGAATGCCGGTCTGCTCGGCGGCGGCGAGCGCGATCCGGTGGGCCTGGATGTGGTCGGGGTGCCCGTAGCCGCCGTTCTCGTCGTAGGTGACGACCACCTGCGGCCGGTAGCGCTCCATCAGCGCGGCGAGCCGGGCGGCGGACTCCTCCAGCGGAATGTTCGCGAACGCCGCCGGGTCGTCGTTGGTCGACCAGCCGTCCATGCCGGAGTCGCGGTAGCCGAGCAGCTCCAGGTGGCCGATGTCGAGCAGGGAGGCCGACTCGCGCAGCTCGGCGAGGCGGCGCCGCGCCACCTCCTCGGCGTCGTGCCCGGGCTCGCCGGGCTTCACGCCGCCGGAGTCGTCGCCCTGCTCCCCGTTCGTGCAGGTGACCAGGACGGTGCGAACGCCCTCGGCCGCGCTGCGGGCGAGCAGGCCGCCGGTTCCCAGCACCTCGTCGTCGGGGTGGGCGTGGACGGCCATCAGCGTGAGTTCTTGCGTCATTCGGGTCTCCTCGCAGGTTCGGCCGTCCACTCTATGTCCCGGGTGTGACAGTCGATCATGCTTGCGAGGTGGACTCGGCCCCCTTCAGGTCGGCGACCGTCAGCGGGTGCGCGGGCGCGTCGAACGGGAACACCGAGGAGGCCTCCATGCCGTCCAGCACGAGCAGCTCGCCGGGGTCCAGGAGCCGCCAGCCGGGGTCGTCGTCCAGGCGCTCGCTGGCGAGGACGCACGCGGGCGTCGGCTCGCGGTGCCTGGACACCTTCACCTGGCCCTCCTCGCGCCCCGCGCCGAGGTGGCGTTCCGCGCCCGGCTCGGTCAGGTGCGGGGTGGACACCCACAACTCGTGGGTGTCGGGGTAGCGCAGCGCCCACAGCCGCCCCGACTCGGCCAGCAGGATGTTCAACGCGAAGACCGGCAACTCGGCGGCGATGCGCCGGACGGCCGCGATCAGCCCGGACGCGGTGTCGCCCTGCCGCCGGATCTCCGCGGTGACGTAGGCGAACACGTACTCCGAGTCGGTCTGCCCCTTGATCGGCGCCCGCTCGACGTCCGTGAGCCAGGAGCCGAGGACGTCGACACCCCGCACCACCCCGTTGTGGGCGAACAGCCGGTCGTCCATGACGAAGGGGTGGGAGTTGTGGACGTCGGGCGCGCCGGTCGAGGCGTACCGGACATGGGAGATGAACGTGTGCGACACCACGTGCCGCGCCTCGGAGTTGAAGTCGGCGTCCTGGAACGCGGCGACGGGGGCGCGGTCGCGGACGGGCTCCCCGCCGAGCGAGAACCAGCCGAGACCCGTCCCGTCCGGCATCCGGCGGGACTGCGAGCGCAGGCTGTCGGGAGCGTCCAGCAGCCAGAAGGTGGCGCGGACGCGGGGTCCTCCCGTGGTCATCCCGAACAGGCGGCACATGCAGGGACGATGCCCGCTCGGCGGCGGCCTAAGACTCCGCGCGCCGAATCGCCTTCGACGGGCGGCCCCGGATGCCGTACGGTCCGTGTATGGGGTCGCCGGTGGTTCTGCTGGACGTTGACGGAGTGCTCAACCCGTTCGAGCGGCCGCACCGCGGCTTCCAGCGGCACGAGTGCTCCCCGAACGGGATGACGTACAAGCTGTGGCTCTATCCCGGGCACGGCGCGGCGCTTCTCGACCTGGCCGAGTCCACCGGCGCGGAGCTGGCGTGGGCGAGCTACTGGTGCGACAGCGCCAACGAGTGGATCGCTCCCCGCATCGGGCTTCCGGAACTGCCGTTCGTGCCGATTCCGCGGTTCCCCGGCATCACGGAGGGGCGCACGCTGGGCGCCTGGAAGGCCCGGCACGTCGCGGCGTGGGCGGAGGACCGGCCGTTCGTCTGGTTCGAGGACGAGCCGGACGCCACCGAGTGCATCGCGGGGGAGCCGGACGTCGCCGACCACCTGCTCGTGGAGATCGACCCGCTGACCGGCCTGACCGACGACCACGTCGAGGCCGCCGCGGCCTGGCTGCGCGCCCGCACGGGCTGATCGCGGGCGCGGGCGAGGTTCCAAACGTCCAATACATCCCTTCCGGGGGCCTCCTAGCGTCGTGGAGGACAAGGAAGGGAGTCGACCATGCCCAGATCACCACTGATGGACCTGGCCTTCGGGTTCATGCCGGCGCAGATGATCCACGTCGCCGCCGAGCTCGGGGTGGCGGACGCGTTCACCGAAGGCAGGCCGAGCTCGAGCACCGAGCTGGCGGAGGCGACCGGCGCCCACGCGCCGTCCCTGCACCGGCTGCTGCGCGGCCTCGCCGGCCTCGGCATCGTGGAGCAGAAGGAGCCGGACCTGTTCGCGCTGACGGAGGAGGGGCGGCGGCTGCGCGCGGACGCCCCCGACTCGATCCGCTCGCTGATCAGGCTGTTCTGCGGCCCGCAGGTGTGGCGGACGTGGGGCGACATGGCCGAGACGGTCCGCACCGGCGAGTACGCGTGGGAGCGGGTGACGGGCAGCACGCCGTTCGAGTACTTCGCCTCGGACCCCGAACTGTCGGCGACGTTCAACCGGGCGATGGCCGAGCACACCCGCGACGTCGCCCCGGCGTTCATCGAGGCGCACGACTTCGCCCGCTACGAGACGGTCGCCGATCTCGGCGGCGGGGACGGCACGCTGCTCGCCGCGATCCTGCGAGCCCACCCCGGCCTGCGCGGCGTCCTGTTCGACCTGCCGACGGGGCTGGCCGACGCGTCCGGCCCCCTGGCCGACGTCGCCGACCGGGCCGAGATCGTGCCGGGCGACTTCTTCGAGGCCGTCCCCGCGGGCCCCGGCGCCTACGTGCTCAAGAGCGTCATCCACGACTGGGACGACGAGAAGGCCGCCGCGGATTGCGCCGATGCGCGGCCGTATCGAC
>NZ_JBEZJP010000248.1:0-11780 GCF_040653175.1 Actinomadura sp. NPDC048032 | reverse complement strand
GGCTACTGATGTCCACTCCTGGTATCGGCGCGGACCAGCGAGGGGCAAAAAAGGGCGGGGGCTCTTCGGCGACGTTCCGCAAGATCGGGGACGGCGCGGCCAACGTCGCGATCAAGGAACCGGGACGGTTCTTCGCCCTGTGCCTGGACACCGGCCGCGCGATGTTCCAGTGGCCGTTCCAGTGGCGCGAGTTCATCCAGCAGGCGTGGTTCATCGTCAGCGTCACCGTCGTGCCCACGATGCTCGTCGCCATCCCCTTCGGCGGCGTTCTGTCCCTCCAGGTCGGCGGGCTGATCCGGCAGCTCGGCGCGCAGTCCTACACCGGCGCCACCGCGGTGGTCGCGATCGTCCGGGAGGCCAGCCCGCTGGTCACCTCGCTGCTGGTCGCGGGCGCCGCCGGGTCGGCGATGTGCGCCGACATCGGTTCCCGGAAGATCCGCGAGGAGATCGACGCCATGGAGGTGCTGGGCATCAACCCCCTGCACCGCCTGGTGGTGCCGCGGATGCTCGCCTGCGCGTTCGTCGCGCTGTTCCTCAACGGGCTGGTCTCGGTGGTCGGCCTGCTGGGCGGCTACTTCTTCAACGTGATGCTGCAGGGCGGCACCCCCGGCGCCTACCTGGCCTCCTTCAACGCCATCGCGCAGCTGCCCGACCTGTTGCAGGCCGAGTTCAAGGCGTTCGTCTTCGGCATCACCGCGGGCCTGGTCGCCGCGTACAAGGGCCTGAACGCCAAGGGCGGGCCGAAGGGCGTGGGCGACGCGGTCAACCAGACCGTCGTCATCACGTTCATGCTGCTCTTCCTGGAGAACTTCCTGATCTCCACGCTGTACTTCCAGTTCGTCCCGTCGAAGGGGATGTAGATGGCTGCCCCTGGCAAGACGGGCAAGGCCGCCCGGCGGGTGGCGAGCGCGCCGCTCGACCGGCTGGACGACTTCGGCCACCAGATGTCGTTCTACGCCCGCGCGTTCGCGTGGGTGTTCCGGGTGCTGCGCCGGTACCGCAAGGAGGTGCTGCGGCTGCTGGCCGAGGTGAGCCTCGGCACCGGCGGCCTCGCGGTGATCGGCGGCTCGGTGGTGATCGTCGGGTTCATGACGTTCTTCACCGGCAGCCAGGTCGGCCTGCAGGGCTACGAGTCGCTGAACCAGATCGGCACGGCCGCGTTCACCGGGTTCGTCGCGTCCTACTTCAACACCCGCGAGATCGCGCCGCTGGTGTCGGCGCTCGCCCTGTCGGCGACGGTCGGCTGCGGGTTCACCGCCCAGCTCGGCGCGATGCGGATCTCCGACGAGATCGACGCGCTGGAGGTCATGGCCGTCCCGTCGATGCCGTTCCTCGTCACCACCCGGATGCTCGCCGGGATGATCGCGGTCATTCCGCTCTACATCGTGGGACTGCTCGCCTCCTACGGCGCGACCCGGGTCATCGTGACGATGTTCTACGGCCAGTCGACCGGCACCTACGACCACTATTTCCATTTGTTCCTACCGCCGTACGACATCTTGTGGTCATTCGGAAAAGTGATCGTCTTCGCGGTGCTGGTGATGCTGATCCACTGCTACTACGGCTACCACGCCTCCGGCGGCCCCGCGGGCGTCGGCGTCGCGGTGGGCCGCGCGGTGCGCACCAGCATCGTGGTGATCAACGTGGTCGACCTGATGCTCGGCATGGCGATCTGGGGCACCACCACCAGCGTCCGGATCGCGGGGTGACGTGGATGAGCGGAGCGATCGCGGGGGGTGTGGGGGGTCGTCCCCCCACAGGAGGCCGGCATGAGTGAGCGGTTGCGTTACCGGGTGCTCGGCGCGTCGATGGTCGTCGTGATCATCCTGCTGCTGGCGCTGACCGTGGCGCTGTACAACAAGGCGTTCACGCCGACGCTCGACGTCAAGGTGCGGACGGAGCGGGCGGGGCTGCAGCTGCTGCCGCACTCCGACGTGAAGATCCGCGGCCTGATCGTCGGGGAGGTGCGCGGCACCGACGCCGACGCGCGGGGGGCGACGCTCCATCTGGCGCTGGACCCGGGCAAGGCGAAGCTGATCCCGCGCAACGTCCAGGCGCGGCTGCTGCCGAAGACGCTGTTCGGCGAGAAGTACGTGGACCTGGCGGCCCCGGCGCAGGCGGGCCCGCTCGGACTGCGCTCGGGCCAGGTGATCCAGCAGGACCGCTCCCAGGCCGCCGTCGAGATCGACAAGGTGCTGAACGACCTGCTCCCGCTGCTGCAGGCGGTGAAGCCGGCGGAGCTGAACGCGACGCTGAACGCCCTGGCGACGGCGCTGCAGGGCCGCGGCGACCAGATCGGCCGGAACCTGGAGGAGGCCGACGAGCTGCTGCGGAAGGTCAACCCGCAGCTCGGCACGCTGGTGCACGACCTGAACGGCCTGGCCGACGTCTCCGACATCTACAGCGCCGCGGCGCCCGACCTGCTGCAGACGCTCCGCAACCTCAACGTCACCAGCCGGACGATCACCGACAAGAAGGCGACGATCGAGCAGCTGATCCCGGCGACGACCGCGCTGGCGCAGGACGGCGACGTGTTCATGCGGCAGAACGCCCCGAAGATCATCGGCTTCAACATCGCGAACCGGGACGGGCTGGACCTGGTCGCGCGCTACTCGCCGTCCCTGCCGTGCGTGTTCGCCGGGCTGATGAAGCTCAGGCCGGAGTCGCAGCGGGTGGCCGGCGGCAACGGGTCCAAGACCTTCAACCTGACGATCGAGATCGTCAAGCCGGTGCCGGGCTACAAGTACCCGCTGGACAAGCCGGAGGCCAAGGACCAGCGCGACCCGCGCTGCTACGGGCTGCCGAACCCCAAGGTCCCGTCCCCGACCTACCTGGCGCTGGACGGCACGCAGGACGACCTGTGGTGGAAGAACCCCGACGACCCGAACGGCGGCGGGAGCCGCGGCCGGGCGCTGTCGAACGTCTTCGTGGACCCGGGCTCGATGAGCGAGAAGGACAAGATCAAGAACGTGCTCGGACCGGTGACGCGGACCCGCGCCGACCAGATGTCCGACGTCGCGGCGCTGATGTTCGGGCCGCTGCTGGGCGACGGATCGGTGGTGACGGTCAAGTGAGGACGACCAGTGCGGCGATCAAGCTGGGGATCTTCGTGGTCGTCACCTCGCTGGCCACCGGCGTGCTGGCGATGACGATCTCCAACATGCGGTTCCGGGAGACGACCACCTACAAGGCGATCTTCTCGGACGTGACGGGCCTGCTCGACAACGACGACGTGCGCGTCGCCGGCGTCCGGGTCGGCCAGATCGAGCACATCGAGCTGTACGAGGGCGACAAGGCCGAGGTGACGTTCAGCCTCCAGAAGGAGGACGTGTTCAAGGCGGGGCTGCCCTCGTCCACCAAGGCGCAGATCCGGTACCGCAACCTGATGGGCCAGCGGTACCTGGCGCTGACCGACGGCGCCGGCCAGGCCAACGACTACCTCCGGCCGGGCGGAACGATCCCGATCGGGCAGACCACGCCCGCGCTGGACCTGACGACCCTGTTCAACGGGTTCCGGCCGCTGTTCCGCGCGCTGGAGCCCAAGGACGTCAACACGCTCGCGATGCAGATCATCCAGGTGCTCCAGGGCGAGGGCGGGACGATCAACAGCCTGCTCGCGCACGTGGCGTCGCTGACCAACACCCTCGCCGACCGGGACAAGGTCATCGGCCAGGTGATCGACAACCTGAACACCGTGCTCGGCACCATCGACGAGCGGCACACCGAGGTCAACCAGCTGATCACGGACCTGCGCGGGTTCGTCAGCGGGGTCTCGGGGGACCGCAAGGCGATCTTCGACTCGGTGGCGGCGATCAACGAGCTGACCGGCACCACCCAGAACCTGCTCGCCGACGCCCGCCCGGACCTCCGCGACGACATCGCGGGGCTGCGCAAGCTCACCGCCACGTTCGACGCGAACGGCAAGGAGCTCGACGCGGGCCTGCAGCGGACGCCGAAGCGGCTGGAGGGGCTGGTGAACATCTCCTCCTACGGCTCCTGGTTCAACATGTACATCTGCGGTCTCGACGCGCGGGTGCGGCTGCCGGGCGGACCGGTCTACCAGACGCCGGCGATCGTGAACGAGAACGCGAGGTGCAAGTAGATGAGGATCCCGTTCCGGGAACGCAACCCGGTCCCCATCGGTCTCTCCGCGTTCGCGATCATCATCGTGCTGGTGGTGCTGGCGATGAACCTGGAGAACATCCCGTTCGTCTCCGGCGGCAGGACCCACACCGCCGCGTTCCGGGAGGCGGCCGGGCTGCGGGCCGGCGAGGAGGTCCGGATCGCGGGCGTCAAGGTCGGCAAGGTCACCGGGCTGGAGCTGGCCGGCGACCACGTGAAGGTCACCTTCCGGGTCGACGACGGCGTGCGGCTCGGCGACCGCACCGAGGCCGACATCAAGATCAAGACGGTGCTCGGCGCCCACTACCTCGCGCTCAACCCGCGCGGGCGCGGCCGGCTCGCCCGCAACATCCCGATCGAGCGGACCCACACCCCGTTCGAGGTCGTCCCCGCGATCAGCGAGCTCAGCCAGCGCGTCGGCGCGATCGACGTGCAGCAGGTGGCCAAGTCCTTCGACGTGCTGTCGGACACCTTCAAGAACTCCCCGGAGGAGGTCAGGGCCTCCCTGCAGGGGCTGCGCCGGCTGTCCAACACGGTCGCGTCCCGCGACGACGAGCTGCACGAGCTGGCCGGCAAGGCCAAGGACGTCTCCAAGCTGCTCGCCGACCGCAACCAGGACTTCGCCAAGCTCGTCCAGGACGGCGACAAGGTGCTCCAGGCGGTGCAGGCCAGGCGCGACGTCATCCACCAGCTGCTGATCAACACCGTGACCCTGTCGCAGCAGGTGAACGCGCTGATCAACGAGAACGACGCGCAGCTGCGCCCGATGCTGGACAACCTGGCCGCGGTCAACCGGATCCTGCTGAAGAACCAGAACAACCTGGACCGGATCCTCCAGCTGTTCGCGCCGTTCGCCCGGCAGTTCTCCGACGTGACGGGCACCGGCCGCTGGTTCGACTCGTGGATCCAGAACCTGATCCCGATCCCCGCCTCGATCCAGAACCCCCCGTCCGGCGGAGGCGCGACGACGAACAGGCAGGGCGCCCGTCCGGGCGGCGGATCGCCCGGCACCGGTACGACCGGCAACACCGACAACCCGTTGCCCTTCCTCCCGTGAGCAGGCAGGTCACCAGTGCGTAACTCCACGAGCATCCTCCGCCTGGGCGGCGCGATCCTCGCCGTCGCGGTGCTGGCCGCCGTGCTCCTGCTCGTCCTCCAGGAGCCGAAGCAGCGCCACATGACGGCGTACTTCACCAAGGCGGTCGGCCTGTACAAGGGCGCGGACGTCCGCATCCTCGGCATCCCCGTCGGCGAGGTCACCAGCGTCGAGCCCGTCGGGGACGCGGTGAAGGTCGAGCTGAGGTACGACGCCGAGTACAAGGTTCCCGCGGGCGCGCAGGCCGTGATCGTCAACCAGACCCTCGTCGCCGACCGCTACGTCCAGATCACGCCCGTCTACAAGGGCGGCGCCGTCCTGGCCGACGGGGCGACGCTGGGCACCAACCGCACCGCGGTGCCGGTCGAGGTCGACGAGGTCGGCGGCAACCTGAACGAGCTGTCCCGGGCGCTCGGCCCACAGGGCGCGAACGCGCCCGGAGCGAACGGCCAGCAGGGCTCGCTGTCGCGGCTGCTGCAGGTCGGCGCGGCGAACCTGGACGGGCAGGGCGAGGACATCCGGCAGACGATCGCCGACGCGTCCAAGGCGCTCAGCACGCTGAGCACCGACCGCGGCGACGTCGCCGAGACGATCAAGAACCTGCGGATCATCACCGACGCGATGAAGGCCAACGACCAGCAGATCAAGTCGTTCTCCGGGCACCTCAACGGCGTCTCCGGGCAGCTCGCGGGGGAGAAGGAGGAGCTCAGCGCGGCCCTCAACACCCTCGCCCCGACGCTGCGGAACGTGCAGCGGTTCGTCAAGGGCAACCGCACCGAGCTGGCCGCCAACGTCCGGCAGCTCGCGCAGGTCACCGGCGTGCTGGTGAAGGAGAAGGGCGCGCTCGCCGAGATCCTCACCGCCGGCCCGCTCGCCGTGAACAACCTGGCCCGCGCCTACGACCCGATCAGCGGCACGATCCACACCCGCGACAACTTCCGCCAGTTCCACGACCTGGCCGACTGGATCTGCTCGCTGGCGTACTCGGTGGGCACGCCCGCCAAGGAGTGCCTCGACTTCGTCAAGCCGTACAACGGGATCGGCAAGGCGCTGACCGGCTTCAGCCTGGACCTGTCCTGGATCACCGCGCTGACCACGCACTACGACCCGGTGCCCATCCCGCCGGACGCCTACGGCCCGCAGGGCAGGCCCGGCAAGTCCGGCAAGACGAGCACGACGAACAAGCCCGCGGCGACCGGGACCCAGAAGAAGCCCACGGACGTCACGGCGCTGCTGCCTGGAGGTGGCCGATGACCAGGCGGTCGATCGGAAGGGCGCGGCTGCTCGGCGCCGCGGCGCTCGCGGGCGTGACGGCCCTGTCGGGCTGCTCGTTCAACGGCGTGGAGTCGCTGCCGCTGCCCGGCGGGCCCGACCTCGGCTCCCACCCGCGCACCGTCAAGATCGAGTTCGCGAACGTGCTGGACCTCGTCCCGCAGTCGGCGGTCAAGGTCAACGACGTGTCGGTGGGCAAGGTCGAGAAGATCGAGCTGGCCGGCGAGCCCGGGGGGCAGGGCGGGCAGGGCGGGCAGGGCGGGCAGGGCGCCGGCTGGCACGCCGTCGTCACGGTCAAGTTCCGCGGCGACGTCAAGCTCCCCGACAACGCGATCGCGACGATCAGCCAGACCAGCCTGCTCGGCGAGAAGTTCGTGCAGCTCGAACCGCCGAAGAACGAGGCGCCGGTCGGGGAGCTCGCCGACGACGACCTGATCCCGCTGAACCGCACCTCCCGCGGCACCGAGATCGAAGAGGTGCTGTCGGCGATGTCGCTGCTGCTGAACGGCGGCGGCCTGGAGCAGGTCTCCACGATCAGCCACGAGCTGCAGGCCGCGATGGGCGGCCGGGAGTCCACGATCAAGTCGGTGCTCCAGCGGGTGAACACCTTCGCGGGGACGCTGGACCAGAACCGCGCCGCGATCACCCGGGCGCTGGACAGCATCGACCGGCTGACCGGCAAGCTGGCGGCCGAGCGCAAGACGATCCAGGACACCATCGACCGGACGGGGCCCGCGATCGCCGTCCTCGACCGCAACCGCGCCGACCTCACCAAGATGCTGGTCGCGCTGAACAAGCTCAGCCGCACCACCACCTACGTGATCAACCAATCCAAGGCCGACATGCTGGCCAACCTGCGGGACCTCAACACGATCCTGCGCAACCTCAACAAGGCCGGCTCCGACCTGCCGAAGTCGCTGGAGACGCTGATCACCTTCCCGTTCCCCTCGACGTTCGAGAACGTCATCGCGGGCGACTACGGCAACGTGCGGCTGACCGTCGACCTGGACTTCGAGTCCATCGCGCAGAACCTGCTCGGCGGCACCGACCTGGAAGGGCTGCTCGGCAGCGGCAAGCAGATGCGCGGCATGCTCCAGGTGCCGAACGTGACGCTCCCGGACTCCCCGCTGGGCGTCCTGCCGCAGACGCCGGGCGGCGGGAGCCAGGGCGGGCTGCCCGGGCTGCCCGGGCTTCCCGGCGGCACCACACAGACCCCGGGGAAGCCGGCCGGCACGAACGGCCAGGGACGGCCGGGCGCGATCGCGCCCGACCCCGGTGACGGCGGTCTGCGGACCCTGATGGCGGGGGGCCTCTCGTGATCCTCAAGCGCGGCGTCATCGTCCAGCTCATCGCCTTCGCGGTCATCACCGTCGTCGGCGTGGCGATCGTCTCGGTCAACTACATCGGCATCGGCCGCGACCTGCTCGGCAAGCAGTACGTCGCCTACGTCGACCTCACCGACTCCGGCGGCGTGTTCACCAACGCCGAGGTCACCTACCGGGGCGTCCCGGTCGGGCGCGTCGGCCCCCTGGAGCTGACCAAGGACGGCATCCGCGTCAAGCTGCTGCTGGAGCGCGGAAAGCGGATCCCGCGCGAGGGCACCAAGGCCGTCGTGGCGAACCGGTCGGCGGTCGGCGAGCAGTACATCGACCTGGAGCCCACCACGAAGTCCGGGCCCTACCTGGACGAGGGCGACCCGTACACCATCCCGCGGAGCCGCACCACGCTGCCGGTGTCCACCGCCGAGCTGCTGCGCAACGTCGACTCCCTCGTCGGGTCGGTGAACACCAAGGACCTCGGCATCATCGTGGACGAGCTGAACAAGGCGTTCACCGGCTCCGCCTCGGACCTGCAGTCGATCCTGGACGACACCGACCGGCTGCTGAAGACCGCCAACGAGGCCTACCCCGACACCGAGCGGCTGCTGAACAACAGCGTGACCGTCCTCGACACCCAGCGCGGCCAGGGCGCCAACATCCAGGGCTTCGCCCGCAACCTGAACGCGCTGACCACCTCGCTCCGCAACGACGACCCGGCGCTGCGCAAGACCATCGACAGCGCTCCGGGCGCGGTGAACGAGACCCACCAGGCCATCAACCAGCTGGCGCCGACGCTGCCCGTCCTGCTGGCCAACCTGACCACCACCGGGCAGATCGTCGCGTCCCGCAAGGCGGGCCTGCGGTCGCTGTTCATCCTCTACCCGGTGACGGTCGCGGGCGCGTTCACCGTCACGCCCGGGGACGGGACGCAGCACCTGGGGCTCGACCTCAACATCGACGGGCCGCCCGCCTGCACCCAGGGCTACGAGAAGGTCAAGCACCGCTGGCCGCAGGACACCTCGAAGAAGAAGCCGCGCCTGGACGTCGGCTGCAAGGCGCCCAACAACGCGCCCACGGCGGTGCGCGGCGCCCGCAACTTCCCGCGCGACGCCATCGCGCCGTTCCCGCAGGTCCCGCCGGGCGCGACCACGGGGGCCGGGTTCCCCGAGGGCGGCGCGTACGGCACCCGCGGCGACGGCGCCGGCAGCGGCGACGGCGACGGCGGCAAGACGGACGCCAAGGGCTCCGGCAAGAGCAAGGCGAAGGCCGCGGAGGCCCCGACGGGCCAGCTCGCGGGCGGGAACCTGTACCTGTCGTATCCGGCCGGTTCAGTCGAATTCGCTGGATACGATCCAGCGACGGGCGCCGTCTACGGCCCCGATGGCAAGCGATACGTCATGCCGCGCAGCGCCGGTACACGCCAGTTGGGAGAGGAATCCTCGTGGAAGTGGCTCCTGCTCGGACCGCTGAGCCAGTGAGGCGGGCACGATGAGGCGCCGTCTACCCCTCGTCACCGCGATCGTCCTGAGCGTCGTCGTGGTGGGGCTCGCCGTCGCGTCCGGCTGGCTCGGCGTGGTCTCCCTCAGGAACAAGGACGAGGCCGACCAGAAGGCGAAGGCGATGCAGTCGGCGCGCCAGATGGGCGTCAACCTGATGTCGCTCGACGCCGCCACCGCCCAGCGCGACCTGGACCGCATCGTGGGCGGCACCACCGGCGACCTCAGGAACAAGCTGGGAAGCCAGTCGAACGCCTTCATGCAGCAGATCACCAAGGCCAAGGCCAAGTCGACGGTCAGTGACGTCGACGCCGCGCTGGTCTCCATCGACGGCGACTCCGCCGAGGTGATGGTGTCCCTCACCGGGACCGTCACCAACGACAAGGTGCAGAACGGTACGCCGCAGGGCTACCGGTACCAGATGGACCTCACGCGGGTCGACGGCCGCTGGCTCGTGTCCGGACTGGAGGTTGTCCCGTGACGATCAAGGCGGATCGAGCGGCCAGGGCCGAGGAGGCCGCGGAGGCGGCGCGCCTGGCGGAGGAGGCCGCCGCGAAGGCGCGGGAGGCCGCGCGCCTCGCCCAGATCGCCGCGGACGAGGCGGCCGCCGCCGAAGAGGCCGCGGCGGACGAGGAGCCCGAGGAGCCCGAAGGGGACGTTCCGGAGGAGACTCCTAAGGCCCTCAAATCCCCCAAGAAGCCCCGTCGTGGTGGGAAGGCGTCTGAAGTCGCGTCCGACGACGCCGACGCCGCAGGGAGCGAATCAGCGGCGGAGACGGACGGCGAGGCCGTCGGCGACGACGACGCGAAGGCCGAAGAGGACGAGACCGGGTCCCTCAAGACGGCCCAGACCTCCAAGACGGCCAGGGCTCCGAAGAAGGCCAAGGCTGCGAAGAGCGCCGAGACCGCGAAGGTCGCTGAGGTCGCTGAGGCCGAGGACGAATCCGAGGCTGAGGAAGACGCCGAGGGCGAGGAAGACGGCGAGGACGCGAAGCCCGCCAAGGCCCCCAGGACCAAGCGCCTGAACCTCAAGAAGCCGGCCAAGGCGACCGACGAGGACGACGAGGGCGACGAGGACGACGACGAGCCGGCGGGCCGGTCCCGGCTGGGCGGCAGGTCGACCGTGATCGCCGTGCTGGTCGTCCTGGCGGTCGCGCTCGCGGCGGCCACCACGGCGCTGGCGCTGAAGGTCCGCGAGCAGGACGCGACCGAGCAGGCGTCCAAGGAGGCGTCCTTCGCGGCGTCCCGCGCGGCCCAGAAGCTGTCCTCGTACGACTACCAGACGCTGGACACCGACCTGAAGGCCGCGTCCGCGACCACGACGGGCAAGCTGCACACCCAGTACGACAAGCTCGCCCAGCAGCTCAAGACCGTCGCCGTCCAGCAGCAGGCCGTCTCCAACACGACGGTCATGAAGGTCGGCGTCGTGAGCGCGACCCCCGACAAGGTCGTGGCGCTCGTCTACGCCAACCGGTCGTCGGCGACCAAGACCGACAAGCAGCAGCGCCTCCCCGAGCCGCTCCGGATCAAGCTGACGATGGTCAAGAAGGACGGCAAGTGGCTCGCCTCTGAGCTCACGGTCCTCTCCTAGCCGCCGCACGCGCCGGGCGCCGGTCTCCGGCCGGGCGCCCGCCCCCTCCGGGCCCGGACGCCTGTCTCTCCCGGAGTCTTCCGGACGGCCGCCACGGCGCGCGGACGAGTCGCTGTTAACCCCCTCGGGCCGCGCCTAGACGAGGCGGCGGGCCGAACGGTCCGAGGGCGCGCGACCCGCCGCCGTGGGCGGTTCGCGGGCTGTCAACCCGGATCCCTAAACTATGGCCTTCCTCACTGCAGGTCAGGGCCTGAAAAGTCCAAGTCCGCTCTTGACTGAGAGGCGCTGAGGGGCGATGCTCCATGGCAACGTGATGCATACTGCGGCGCTAGAGTTGCGAGCGGTGTACCGGTTCGGCTACACTGCCCCTTTGCGCTGCCCTCTGACTATCCACGTGTGAGAGCACACCTGTGAAGGTCCGGTTCAGGCCCCTTTGAGGGTCCGGTTTGGCCCTCTTTGAGCAGGTCTCGAACGTGGATCGTCTGGCGTGCGTGTCATCTGTTACGCCGCGAGCCCTCGGAAGGACCACTCTTGGCAGCCTCGCGCAACGCCTCGAATACCGCAACCGGTCCGAACCGCGTCTCCTTCGCGCGCATCAAGGAGCCGCTCGAAGTCCCGGACCTCCTTGCTCTGCAGACCAACTCGTTCGACTGGCTGCTGGGCAACGAGAGGTGGAAGGCCCGGGTCGAGGCGGCCCAGAAGGCCGGAAGTAAGAGCGTCCCGACGCAGTCGGGGCTGGAGGAGATCTTCGAAGAGATCAGTCCGATCGAGGACTTCTCCGGAACCATGTCCCTGTCGTTCCGGGACCACCGGTTCGAGCCGCCCAAGTACTCCGTCGAGGAGTGCAAGGACAAGGACATGACCTACTCCGCCCCGATGTTCGTC
>NZ_JBEZJP010000247.1:0-11783 GCF_040653175.1 Actinomadura sp. NPDC048032 | reverse complement strand
GGCCGACGCCGCGCGGCCGGGATCAGGGTCACCGGCGCAGCGCGGTCTCCCGCTCGACCCAGGACAGTTTCTCGGGGTTGCGCACGGCGTACAGGCCGGTGATGAGGCCGTCGTCCATGCGCACCGCGAGGACGGTGTCGACCTCGCCCTCGACGCGCAGGACGAGCGCCGGGTAGCCGTTGACCTGCACCGGCTCCAGCACCGCCGCGACCATCGTGCTCAGCCGCCCGGTGGCCAGCACGCGGGCCACCGCGTCGGCGCCCACGATCGGCTCCAGCGCGGCCTGGACGACGCCGCCGCCGTCGCCCAGCAGGACGACGTCCGGAGCGAGCTTGTCGAGCAGGCCCTGCAGGTCGCCGCTCTCGACCGCCCGCTGGAACGCCCTGAGCGCGTCGTGGGTCTCGGCCGGAGAGACGGCCCCGCGCGGACGGCGGGCCGCGACGTGCGCCCGCGCCCGGTGGGCGATCTGGCGGACCGCGGCCTGCGTCTTGCCGACGGCCTCGGCGATCTCGTCGTAGCCGAGGTCGAACACCTCGCGCAGCACGAACACCGCCCGCTCGGTCGGCGCGAGCGTCTCCAGCACCAGCAGCATCGCCATCGAGACGCTGTCGGCCAGTTCCACGTCCTCGGCCACGTCCGGCGCGGTCAGCAGCGGCTCGGGCAGCCAGGGCCCGACATACGACTCCCTGCGGCGGCGCAGCGTGCGCATCCGGCCGAGCGCCTGACGCGTGGTCATCCGGACCAGGTAGGCGCGCCGGTCGCGCACCTGCTCCAGGTCGACGTCCGCCCACCGCAGCCACGTCTCCTGCAGGACGTCCTCGGCGTCGGCGGCCGACCCCAGCATCTCGTAGGCGACGGTGAACAGCAGGTTGCGGTGCGCCACGAACGCCGCGGTGGCCGCGTCCACGGCCGGTTCGCTGTGCTCGCTCATCGTCGTCGCTCCGCCTTTCGCGGTTGATCGTGTCACACGCAGAAAGGTGCCGGCCGCCGCCCGTCTGTGACAGCCCCGGCGTGTGGCCTGCACCACATCGCCCGCCCGTCACAGACGTCGGGCCACCGGCATCTCCATGGTCGTCCGATGCCGCGCCGACGATCGCGCGGCCCGCACCACACCAGTGAGGACCCAGTCATGGAAACCCGTGTGAACCTGTTCGGCAGCCCTGTCGTCGCCAAGGCCCTGGGGCACTACGGCGCGACGGCCCCCGTGCTGATCAACGAGTCGGCGCTGCCGGCCGCGACCCAGAACCTGGTGATGCTGCGCGCGAGCCAGATCAACGGCGACGGTTACGCCACCGACGTCCACGCCAAGAACGCCGCCAGCGCCGGAGAGACCGCCACCCGCCTCAACCTGGTCGCGGCCTGGCGCGAGTCGACCGTGTTCACCGACGCCGAGCGCGCCGCCCTGGAACTGACCGAGCAGGGAACCCGCATCGCCGACGGCGCCGGCGGCGTCACCGACGAGGCGTGGGCCGACGCCGCCCAGCACTACGACCACGACCAGCTCGCCGCCCTGGTGGCGTTCATCGCCCTCATCAACGCCACCAACCGCTTCGCCGTCATCACCCGGCAGCGCGGCGGCGGCCACGAGCCCGCCCCGGCCGCCTGACCCCGCACCCCCGGACGACGAAGTGACCGGGCACCCAGGTGCCCGACGGCACGCCCCGGCAGCCTCCACCCCGCTGCCGGGGCCTCGCCGTCAAGCCGGCTTCCCGGCCAGCACCTCCAGGTAGTGCGGGTTGGTCATCACGCCCAGCACGTTGCCGAACGGGTCGACCACCGACGCGGTCACGAACCCCGTGCCCTCGCCCCGCTCGGTGATCTTCTCGTGCAGCGCCGCGCCCATCGCCAGCAGCCGCTCCACCGCCGCCTCCAGATCGTCCACGTGCCAGAACATGACCGCCCCGCCCGGACCCGCCGGCGGCCCCCCGGGACGGAACCGGGCGTCGACCAACCCCAGCTCGTGCTCGTAGTCGCCCACCCGGAACTCGTAGTAGGCGGCACGGCCGTCCGGGCCCGCGACGCGGTAGTACGGCTGCGTCCCCAGCAGCTCGGCGTACCAGTCCTTGGCCGCCTCCACGTCGTCCGCCCAGAAGTTGATGGTGGCGAATCCCCGCAGCATGTCGTGCCTCCGATCCATCGGAACCGGACGTTCCGACCCGATGCAGGCAACGCTAGACGGCCAATAGGTCACCCAAGGTCCTATTGGCGCGGCAGGATGGACGGCATGCGTGATCCGTCCGGACGGCTGCTCCAGCTGCTGTCCCTCCTGCAGACGCCCCGCGAATGGTCGGGCACCGAACTGGCCGCGCGGCTCGGCGTCACCGCCCGCACCATCCGCCGCGACATCGACCGCCTGCGCGACCTCGGCTACCCCGTCCACGCCACCCACGGCAACACCGGCGGCTACCGGCTCACCGCCGGCGCCGCGATGCCGCCGCTGCTGCTGGACGACGACGAGGCCACCGCGATCGCGATCGGCCTGCGCACCGCCGCCGCCGGGGCCGTCACCGGCATCGAGGACGCCTCCCTGCGCGCCCTGGCCAAACTCGACCAGGTCCTTCCCCACCGGCTCCGGCACCGCGTCGCCGCCCTCACCGAGGCCGCCGTGCCCCTCCCCCCGCAGGACGGCGCGCCGCCCCCCGCCGACCCCGCCGTCCTGGCGCTGCTCGCCGCCGCCTGCCTCGCCCGCGAGAAGATCCGCTTCACCTACACCGCCGCCGACGGGCGCGGCACCCGCCGGCTGGCGCAGCCCCACCGCCTCGTCACCGCCGGCCGCCGCTGGTACCTGGTGGCCCACGACGAGGACCGCGCCGCCTGGCGCACCTTCCGCGCCGACCGCGTCACCGACCCGCACCGCACCGGCATGCGCGGCCCCGAACTCCACCTGCCCGGCGGCGCCGACCCCGCCTCCTGGGCCATGGACACCCTGGCCGGCGGCTCGGGCACGATCCGGGCGCGGCTGCTACTGCACGCCCCCATCGAGGAGGCCGCCGAGCACGTCACCGCCTGGCAGGGCGTCCTGGAACCCGCCGACGACCGCACCTGCCTCCTGCACACCCGGTCGGACTCGATGCGCTTCCTGGCCTACCGCGTCACCCTGCTGCCCGTCGACTACACGCTGCTGGACCCGCCCGAACTCGCCGGCCACCTGGCCGCCATCGCCGACCGCGCCACCCGCGCCATCCGCGACCTGACCGCCGCCGAGCCGTGAACCGCCCGCGTGCGCGCGGCCGGGGACCTCAGCGCTCGCCGGGCGCAGAGCCGAGGGTCGTATCGCCGAGCGACTCCAGCAGCGTCCGCAGGGCGGCCGCCAGGCGCCCCCGCTCGTCCGGCGACAGCGCCGCCAGCAGGCGCTCCTCGTTGGCGACGTGCAGACCGACCAGCTCGTCCACGATCTCCAGGCCGCGCGGCGACAGCCGGATCCGCACCGACCTGCGGTCACCGGTGTCGCGCACCCGCTCCACCAGGCCCTTGGCCTCCATCCGGTCGATCCGGTTGGTGATCGCCCCCGAGGTGACCATCGCCGACCGCAGCAGCGCACCCGCGGTCAGCTCGTAGGGGGCGCCGTGCCGCCGCAGCGTCGCCAGGACGTCGAACTCCCAGCTCTCCAGCCCCCGCGCGGCGAAGAACTCCTTCAGCTCCCGCCCGAGCAGCGACTGCGCCCGCGAGATCCGCCCGACGACGCCCATCGCCGACACGTCCAGGTCGGGACGCTCGCGGCCCCACTGCGCCAGGATCGCGTCCACCGCGTCCGCCATGTCCCGCCCTCCCGCGACAATCTCAACGTTGAGATTATCAATCAGGACAGGCGCCGGCGCTGAGGTCGACCATGAAGCAAGTGGCACCTGGCGGAGCGTGGGCGCGGAACCGGACTGGAGACGCGGCGCACCGCACGCGCGGTGAGAGGTGTGCGGCGGCGGTGCTCAACATGCACGGGCCTGGGTATCCGGGAGGAGGAAGGCGTCGACGCGCCCCCTCCATTTTCAACTTATAGCGGACCGGGGGGCTTGCGGCAAGGCCCCCGTCGTGCCGCAGAATCGTCGGCCGAGGCCAGTACCTGCGTGAACGGGGACGCGACCAGTGCGGCGCATCCGCGGGGAACCGGCGCGCGCGACCCGCGCCGGGGGACGGCCGAGAACCACTCTCGTGAATGGGGTTTCATGATCGACGTGATCGTGGTCGGCGGCGGGCCGACCGGCATGATGCTGGCCGGCGAGCTGCGGCTGCACGGGGTGCGCGTCCTCGTCCTGGAGAAGGACGAGGAGCCGGCGCCGTTCGTGCGCTCGCTCGGGCTGCACGCGCGCAGCATCGAGGTGATGGACCAGCGCGGCCTGCTGGAGCGCTTCCTCGCGCACGGCAAGACGTACCCGGTCGGCGGCTTCTTCGCCGCCATCCGCAAGCCCGCGCCCGAAGGGCTGGACACCGCCCACCCCTACGTCCTCGGCATCCCGCAGCCCGTCACCGACCGGCTGCTGGCCGAGCGCGCCGCCGAGCTCGGCGCCGAGATACGGCGCGGCAGCGAGGTCGTCGGGGTGAGCCAGGACGAGGACGGGGCGACCGCCGAACTGGCCGACGGCACGCGGCTGCGAGCGCGTTACCTCGTCGGCTGCGACGGCGGCCGCAGCACCGTCCGCAGGCTGCTCGGCGTCGCCTTCCCCGGCGAGCCCACCCGGGTCGACACGCTCCTGGGCGAGATGCAGGCCACCGCGCCGCCCGAGGAGATGGCCGCCGTGACGGCCGAGGTCCGCGAGACCGAGAAGCGGTTCGGCATCGGACCGCTCGGGGACGGCGTCACCCGCGTCATCGTGCCCGCCGAGGGAGTGGCCGAGGACCGCTCGGCCCCGCCGACGCTCGAGGAGTTCAAGCGCCGCCTCCGGGCGGTCGCCGGCACCGACTTCGGCGTCCACTCCCCCCGCTGGCTGTCGCGCTTCGGCGACGCCACCCGGCTCGTCGAGCGCTACCGGGTCGGGCGGGTGCTGCTGGCCGGCGACGCGGCGCACATCCACCCGCCCGTCGGCGGCCAGGGACTCAACCTCGGCATCCAGGACGCCTTCAACCTCGGCTGGAAACTGGCCGCCGAGGTCGGCGGCCGGGCACCGGAGGGACTGCTGGACACCTACCACGCCGAACGGCACCCCGTGGCGGCCGACGTCCTGGACAACACCCGCGTGCAGATGGAGCTGCTGTCCACCGAGCCGGGCCCCGTGGCCGTGCGGCGGCTGCTGTCGGAGCTGATGGACTTCGACGAGGTGAACCGGCACCTGACCGAGAAGATCATCGCGACCGGGATCCGCTACGACCTCGGCGGCGAGCACCCCCTCGTCGGCCGCAGGCTCCGGGACGTCGTCCTGAAGCGGGGCCGCCTCTACGAACTGATGCACGACGGCCGCGGACTGCTGCTCGACCAGACCGGCCGCCTGTCGGTCGCGGGCTGGGAGGACCGCGTCGACCACGTCGCCGACACCAGCGAGGAACTGGACGTCCCCGCGGCCCTGCTGCGGCCCGACGGCCACGTGGCATGGGTCGGCGACGACCAGGACGGCCTGCGCGGCCCCATGGCCGAATGGTTCGGCGCCCCCACCGCCTGAACGGGCGCGCGCCCGCACCTGCTCACCGACCGGCCCGCGGCCAAGCGCTATCGGATGCTCCGGGACCGGCGGCGAGCCGAAGGTCGAGACGGTGAAGCAGCAGGACCATCGCCGCTCCGATGACCGCGAGGCCGGCCGTGTCGAGCGGATCGCGGGTGTGGGAGACGAGGCCGAAGACGGTGTGGGCGACGAGCGCTCCGGTCGCGGCGGCCAGCCGGTGACGGGCCGTCCACCCGTCCGCCCCGCTCCACCGGCGCAGCGCCCAGCCGGCCGCCGCGGCGGTCGCCGCCGCGGCGGCCATCGGCAGCGGCGCCCACGCGCGGGGCAGGAACGCCGGATGGTGCGCCCCGGCGAAAGGGGCCTCCCGGCTCCGACAGGGCGGACGTCCCGCCGGTGGGCAGCAGCAGCGCGACCGGTCCGCGCGCAGCCGACAGCTTCGCGCCGAGGCGCGCGCCGAGGACGGCGGCCTCCCGCGGATCGGTGCGCATCAGCGTCGCCGTCGCGTTGTGCGAGTAGAGCCGCCGCCCCCGGTACGCTTCCGGCACGGTCTCGGGTGCCCCGAAGTTGACGACGTCCAGCGCTCCGGTCGACACGACCTGCGGGGTCCCCCGCCGGCCGGCGGCGACCAGGCGGCCGGGCCCCGCACTCGCCACGCCGCCGGCGAGGTCGTCGGCCAGCTCCGTCGTCGTCAGATCGAGCACCCCTGACAGCCATCCGTCCTCGGCCAGCGACTCCAGCGTCCTGCCGCCGAGCCCGTTGGCGTGGAAGACCAGGACGTCCAGGCCTCGTGACTCCAGCACCCGGCAGGCGCGCGACACGCCGGCGGTCGTCACCCCGAACATGCTGGCGGCCACCATCGGCTTCCCGTCGCCGCCCGTCGCCGACGGCACCGGCCGTCCCAACTGGGCCGCCAGCATCGCCACCGACCGTTCGAGGACGAAGCGGCTCACCGTGTTGAGCCCGGCGATGTCCACGATGGAAGGGACCAGCAGCAGATCGCTGGCTCCCACGTGGGGACGGGTGTCACCGGAGGCCATCGTGGTGACGATCATCTTGGGCACGCCCAGCGGCAGGGACCGGAATCCCGGCGCCAGCACGCTCAGCGCTCCCGAACCGCCCATGCCGAAGGCCGCGTCCACCTCGCCGGCGTCTCGCAGGGACCCCAGCAGGGCGGCCACCCCCTCGGCCATGGCGGCCAGGGCCTCCGCCCGGGTGGCGAGCGCGGCGATCTCACGGCGGTCACGGCCCGCGGCCCGCGCCACCTCCGAACGGGTCACGTCGGGCCGGATCCGCGGCTCCCCGCGAACACCCGCGTCGACCAGCAACGGCCGCAGGCCGGCGTCCGCCAGCAGGTCCCGGACGTAGGCGTACTCGACGCCCTTGGTGTCGAGCGCCCCGACGAGGACGACCCGGCTCACAGCGTTCGCTCCATGATCACTTCCGGCTGCTCTCCCCGGCGCCGCTTGATCACGACCGTGGCCGAGATGGCGGCGATGGTCGCCGCGTAGGGCAGCATGAGCACGAACTGCGGCGGCAGGACCCCGTTGAAGTCCAGCTGCGACTGGATGCCGAAGGCCAGCGCGGACCCGAAGAACACAGCCGCCACCGACACCCCGACCGGGGCCACCCCACCGAGCAGGACCGCCGCGAAGGCGAGGTACCCGCGGCCCTGCGCGATGTTGTCGGAGAAGGACCGCACCTGGGCCAGCGACAGCTCTGTACCGGCCAGCGCGCACAGCAACCCGGCGACCTGCAGCGCCGCCATCCGGTAGAGGTCCACCGGGACGCCGGCGCTGCGCGCCGCGAACGGGTCGCTGCCGCAGGCGCTGAGCTTCAGCCCGGCCCGGGTCCGCCGGATCGTCCACCACGACAGCCAGGTCAGCCCGAACGCCGCGAAGGTCAGCACCGACAGGCCGCCGAGCGGCCCGCCGACCGCGCCGAGCGGCCGCGGCAGCCCGACGGGCGACTCGATGGCAGCCTCGGTGTCGAAGAAGGCCACCAGGGCGTAGCCCGTCGCACCGGCGGCGGTCATCGACAGGCCGAGCCCGACGATGAGCACGTTCGCCTTGAAATGCGTGACCAGCACCCAGAACAGCAGCGACAGCAGCAGGTTCACGGCGATGGCGGCGCCCACGGCCGCGAGAACCGACCCGGTGCGGATGGCAGTGGCGGTCGCGACGAACGCGCCGCTGAGCATCAGCCCCTCCAACCCGAGGTGCAGGATGCCGCTGCGCTGGGCGAACAGCCCGGCGAGCGCCGCCAGCCAGATGGGCGTGGCGGCCTGCAGGCAGGTCACCAGGAAGTCAGCCACGGGAGTTCACCACCTCCGGATCGCGGTGGGCGGGCCCACCCGGCGGATCACCGGCCTGGGCCGCGGCCCGCGTTCGCCGGCGTCTGAGCAGGGCGGGCACAGTGGAGACCGTGATCCACAGGGCGACCATCCCGTTGAGCATGTCGAGACCCGCCTGCGGCAGGTCGCTCACGACCGGCAGGTAGATCGTGGCGGCGCGCAGCGCACCGAAGAACACCGCGGCCAGCAGCGTGCGGAGCGGACCGAACGTGCCGACCAGCGCCACGATGACCGCCATGAAGCCGACCATCGGCGAGAACCCGACCCGCAGGCTGCCCGACGGGCCGTAGGCCTCGACGGCGCCCGCGAGCCCGGCCGCCGCACCGCTCAGCGCGAAGACCACCAGGCCGACCCGGGAGGCACGGATTCCCATCCACTGCGCCATCACCGGGTTGCGTCCCACGAGGCGGATCTCCAGGCCCAGCCGCGTGCGGCCGGTCAGGACCACGGCGCCCGCCATGAGGAGGCCGCACAGGACCAGCAGGGCGGGCGAGACTCCGCTGCCGTCGCTGAGCCGGAAGGCCCCCGGCAGCTGATCGGTCGTGGCCGCCTGGCCCGTGCCGTCGCGGCTCTTCAGCGGGCCGGTGCAGACCCACTCCAGGACCAGCACGGCGATGAAGTTCATCATCAGGCTGGTGACGACCTCATCGGCGCCGAGCCGCGTCCGCAGCAGCCCGGGCACCAGCGACCACAGCGCCCCGAGCGCGATCCCGACCGCGAAGGCGCACGGGAGCACCACGAGCACGGGACCGTCCCGCCACACCAGGCCGAGGGCGAGCGAGCCGATCGCCCCGACGTACATCTGTCCCTGGGCGCCGATGTTGAAGTAGCCGGCCTGGAAGGCGAGCCCGACTCCGAGCGCGATGATGAGCAGAGGAATGGCCCAGCGGATCGTCTGCGTCCATGCGGCCGGCGAGCCGACGCTGCCGTCGACCGTTCCCGCGATGATCGCCTCCACGTCATAGCCGGACAGGGCGAATATGCCGAGGACCAGCAGCAGGGACACACCGATCACCGCGACGGGCCGGGCCGCGGCCGGCCTTGGCCGAAACCTCACGCGGCCTCACCCCTCACCATGGCGCCGCCCACTCGATCCAGATCGAACGGCCGGTCGAACTCGGCCACCACGCGCCCGGCGAACATCACCAGTACGCGATGGCACACCTCGAACATCTCCTCCAGGTCCGCGCTGACGATGAGGACGGCGGCGCCGGACGCCGCGGCGTCCACCAGCGCCGCCCGCACGTCACCGGCCGCGGCGATGTCCAGCCCGCGTGTCGGGTGCGCGGCGATGAGAACCCGCACGTCACCGGTGATCTCGCGCGCCAGGACGGTCTTCTGGACGTTGCCGCCGGACAGGTTCCCGGCCGGCTGGGTCTCGGTCCGGTAGGCGACCCGCCAGCGGTCCAGCGCCTCCCGGCACCGTTCCCGCAGGGCCCTCGGATCGAGCATCAACCCGTCCCCGACGCGCCGCGGGGCGGCGTGGTTCTCCCACAGGGCGCTGCTGAGGCTGACCCCTTCCACGTTGCGTTCGAAAGGGATGATGCGCAGGCCGCGGTCGCGGCGCCGCCGTACCGAGGCCCCCGAGATGTCGGAGCCGGCCAGGGACACCGTCCCGCCGCGCAGCGGCGCCATCCCGACGAGCGCCTCGACGAGGCTGCGCTGCCCGTTGCCCTCGACGCCGGCGATCCCCACGATCTCTCCTGCGCGGATCTCCAGCGACACGTCGGTCGCGGCCGCGTCGTGCGACCCGGACCGCGCGGTCAGCCGGGTCGTGCTCAGCACCGCCGGCGCGTCCGGGGCGGGTTTCGCGACGGTCGGCACCTCCCTGGCCGAGGCGTCGCCGATGATGGCCCGCGAGACGTCCGACGGCTCCAGGTCGCCGATGGGCGTCGGCTCCAGGACGAGCCTGCCGGCCCGCAGCGCGGTGACGGTGTCGGCGACCGCGAACACCTCGTCCAGCTTGTGCAGCACCACGATCACGCACAGGCCCGCGGCGGCCAGGTCGCGCAGCCGGTCGAACAGCCCGCGCATCGCGGGTGGCGGCAGAACCGCCGTGGGTTCGTCCAGGACCAGCACGCGGGGGCCGGAGGCGAGGGCGCGGGCGATCTCGACCGCCTGCATCGTCTCGATCGGCAGCCTGCCGATCAGGGCGTCCGGGGCGACGGCGGCTCCCCCGTCCTCCAGGAGCGTCCGCGCCCTGCGGTGCAACGCGGCCTTGGAGAAGCCGCCGAGGGGGCGGCGCTCGTCGTTGAACAGTTCCAGTGCCTGGGCGACGGTGAAGTCCGAGGGCAGCGCGAAGTGCTGGTGAACCAGCTCCACGCCCTGTCTGCGTGACTCGGCGACGTTCCCTCCGGCGAGCAGGTGCTCTCCCACCCGGACGGTGCCGCCGGAGGGTTCGACCAGCCCGGCCAGCACCCGCGCGAAGGTGGTCTTGCCGGCGCCGTTCTGGCCGACGATGGCGTGCACCTTGCCCGGTGCGAAGGTCCCGCTGACTCCGTCGAGGGCACAGAAGTCACCGAAAAGTACCGAGACGTCCTGGCAGGTGACGGGTGCTCCGGCGCGTTGCGGACCGCCCGCCGCGGCGGGTCCGGTTCTCTCGTGTGATCGGGCTCGCATGGCCCGCTCACACGTTGCCGGTGTTGACGGGCACGTCGACGGAACCGTCGACGATCTTCTGCTTGGTCTCGCCGACCTTCTGGAACGCCGAGTCCAGGTCCGGGGCCCCGGCGCCGGGCCGGAACATCTTGGCGCGTTCCAGGAAGGTGCCGTCGTCGGCGAGGCCCGCTTCGCTGCCACCGGGCTTCCAGGTCCCGTCGGCGATGGTGAGCACCCGCTTGGCCATGGTCGCGCCGTAGTGCTGCGACGCGACCGCGATCACGCTGGTAGCGGTCTGGGCGCTCTCCGCGTTGTCGTAGATGACGAAGGTCTTGGCCTGGTCGGCGGCCTTCACGACGCCGACCGAGGAGCCGCCCGCGTAGGCGAGGACCACGTCGACCTTGTTGTTGAACATGGTCTGGGCGATCTGCTGGCCCTTCACCGGGTCGCCGAACGACCCGACGAACGCGCTCTTGACGGCGATGCCGGCGCGGGTGGCCTTCGCCCCCGCCTCGAAGGCGTGGTAGTCGGCGTTCAGCGAGGGGATCGCGGTTCCGCCGATGAACCCCACGACGCCCGTCTTCGACACGGTGGCGGCCAGCACGCCGGCCAGGTACGAGGGGCCCTGCGTGTCGAACGAGACCGTCTGGACGTTCGGCAGCTCGGGCTTGTACGGGTCGGAGTAGATGTGCACGAACCTGGTCTTGGGGAAGTCGGGCGCCACGGTCTTGAGTACCTGCGTGAAGTCCGAGAACGACACGACGATCACCGGCGTCCCCGACTGGGCCAGGCTGCGCAGCGTCGACTCGTGCGAGGAGGGGTCGGGCGCGGCCACGTGGCGGGTGGTGTAGCCGGCCGCCTTCAGCGTGTTCAGACCGGCGATCAGGTTGTCGGTCGGCCCTCCGTCCCCGGCCTTCTGCGGGGTGACGAGCGCCACCGACTTCTCGTCTCCGCCTCCCCGCTTGTCTCCGGTCCCGCATCCGGTGAGCGCGAGAGCCGATGCCAGGCTCGCGGCGACGAGGAAACGACGGCGGTTCAGCGGCCCTGTTCCGAGACGCATAACAGGCTCCGTTCTGTCGGCCCGTTCACCGACACGGTCCTCCGTCCACCGGGTCCTGCGCCCGGCGGTTCTGCGAACGTACACGGCTGTCATCTTGGTGTCTAGAGGAAGTCCGGGCGGGGCGCCCACACGGCCCGGGCCACCGGCAGCCGGGGCAGCGGCTCGGGGGGTGTCACCAGGTCGATCT